>CAIRBD010000594.1 GCA_903876745.1 uncultured Gemmatimonadota bacterium | reverse complement strand
GTCGTCGAGGACGAACGGAGCGGCCAGCGCGGGGAGATACACGAGCACGGCCGCAAAGAACACAGCGAACGCGACCAGCAGCGTGCCGCGCGGGAGCGGTGCGAAGGCCGCGCCACTCCGCCGCGAAGGGGTCGCGGCGGTCGGCGCGGACGCAGCGTGGGGTCGATGTTTCTTTCGAGGAGTCACTGGACGGTCGGATGGTTCATCGCGGCTTCACCGTCACAAAACTATAAGAGAGCGGGTGGATCACGACGGGCGTGTGTGCACCTCCCCGCGCCGACACGCCAGCCGTCGCCGGCAGCGCGCCCCCCGCCGTGAGGCCGAGCGCCGCGCCGTTCAGCAGCACCGTCTGCCCGAACAACTCAGGCGCCGTGACTGCATACTCCGCGCGATCTCGCGCGCCGAGCACCGGCAGCGTCACGCTCGCGTCCCGGGTCGGGTCGAGGTTGATGAGCAGCACCGTGAGCGCGCCCTCGGGCCCCACGTGGGCGTATGCGCGCAGGTGAGAGCCGCTCGTTCCCTCCACGCGCGTCGCCAGCACGCGATCGCCCATCAGCCGCTTCCAGAGCAGTGATGCCCAGTAGTCAGGGCGCGGTGCGAGCGTCGCGTCGTCGATGAGCCCGTAGTTCATCCCGGCGAGCGTCTGCCGTACCACCACCTGCATGCCGGAACGCGCCATCAAACCGAGTTCGTCGAGCCACCACAGTCCCGCGAGATAGCTGTCGGAGAGGCCGGGCTCGCCGCCGAACTGCGCGTTCCCCGTCTCGCCGAGCCAGAGTGGACGCCCGGGCGCATGGCGATCGCGCCAGTCGCGCACTTTGTTCGCCCAGTACCCCGCCTCGTCCAGGTTCGCGGGGTCGAGCATGCGTGCAGGCGATGCGCGGCGCGTCGCGACGGGCCCGCGTCGCGATTGCTGCGGGTAGTAGTGCCACGACACCTGATCGACGAGGTCGCCCGAACGCTCCAGATAGGACGGCATGAAGCCGAAGAGCAGCGACAGCGGCTCGCCGAGCACCGGCCAGAACATGCTGCCTTGTCCGCTGAGGCGCGCGGCGGGTGTGTGGTGTGTGACCAGCGCACGGGCGATCGTCAGATCGTCGTGATAGCGCGCCGTCGAGATCTGCTGTCGCACACCGAACACGAACCAGAAATTATTGACCTCGTTGCCGAGTTCCCACACGCGAACAGGATAGTCCCGCTCCTTCGTGTAGCGAAGCAGCGCCTCCGCGTTCGCACCATCCCAACGGCCGTCGCGATCTCGGCTCGACGGTCCCGCGTTCAGCGTGAACACGACGCCGAGCTGGTGGCGCGCGGCGAACGTGTTGAGCGCGTCCCACTCGTCACGCGAAAGAGTGGATTCGTAGCCGGGCGGGGGCGCTCGGCGTTCGGTGCTCGCCGGCTCGAGATCGTAGAACACCTTGTCCGACTCCGACCCGCCGATCCGCAGGTACGCCGGCGCGAGTCCGTCGACGAGAACGCCGAGCGCGGGGCGCGTGAAGTCGAACACCGGTGCGTGCACCGTGCCCGAACCCGATTCCGTTCCGCGCGCCATCGGGTCCCACCACTTGCCGCCCGTGACTTGCGACGCGTCGATGGAGAACGAGAGGAACTCCGGCGGCAGCGCGGCGAGCACGCGTGATGTGTCGACCGTCACCGTGACGCGATAGGGCGCGTCGCTGCCTCCGGACACGCTCACGCGCGCGTCGAGCATCCGCGGCTGGGCAGCCCGCTGCCCCCGGACAAGAGCGAGCACGCCGCCGTGGCTTCGCCACGATGCGACGGTGACGAGACCGGTGATGACCACCAGCGCGACCAGCGGCTGCGCCCACGGAAGACGGCGGCTCATCCCGCACAATAACAGTGCGGACCGCCGCCGTCTCCCGTCCAACGGTCGTTACGCCACGACCGCCCCCGCGTAGTCCGTGTAGCCGTGCTCGCCCGGCGTGTAGAACGTCGCGACATCCGGCGGCGTCAGCGGCGTGTCGGCCTGCATCCGCGCCACCAAGTCCGGGTTCGCGAGCGCCGCGCGCCCGAACGCCACCAGATCCGCTTCGCCGCGCGCGAGCACCGCTTCTGCCGTGTCACGGTCGAAGCCGCCCGACGCGATGAACACGCCGGTGAACGCGTGCCGCAGTGCCGCGCGGAATGCCACCGGGATCGCCGGCGCGCCCATCGAGGAGTGATCCACGAGATGCAGATACGCCATGCCGAGGCCGGCGAGCGCGCCGGCGAGTCGCAGATACTGCGGCTCCACCTCGGCGAAAGGTCCCGTCCCGTTGAACGCGCCGTAGGGTGAGACGCGCATCCCGACGCGCGCGCCGCCGATCGCCGCGATGACGGCACGCGTGACGTCGAGGGCGAACCGGTTGCGGTTGTCGGGTGAACCACCGAAGGCGTCCGTACGCGTGTTCACATTCGCGTTAAGGAACTGCTCGATGAGATAGCCGTTGGCGCCGTGCAGCTCCACGCCGTCGAAGCCGGCCTCCACCGCGGCGCGCGCAGCATGCGCGTACTCCGCCACCGTGACGACGATCTCAGCTTCCGTGAGTGCGTGCGGCGTGCTCGCCGGCTGCAGCCCGGCGTTGTCGGTGAAGATCGTGTCCGCCATCGGTGTGCTCGTCGGACCCACGACGCGCGCGCCCTCTGGCAGGTTGTCCACGTGCGAGGCGCGCCCCGTGTGCATCAACTGCACGAACATCTTTCCGCCCGCGGCGTGGACGGCGTCGGTGATGGTGCGCCACGCCGCCACCTGCTCGGCGCTGAAGATCCCTGGGATGCGCGCGTACCCCAGGCCGTCCGCCGAGGGCGACGTGCCCTCGGAGATGATGAGGCCGACGGAGGCGCGCTGCACGTAGTAGCGCAGCATCAGGGCGGTCGGGATGTGCGCCGCCGTGGCGCGGTTGCGGGTGAGCGGGGCCATCACCACACGGTTGCGCAGCGCGAGGCCGCAGAGGTCGAACGGATCGAACAACATGTGCAGGACTCCTGAAGGACCGACGACTACGTGAGGACTACACCAGCGACGTCCACCCGCGCGAAGTATTTCTTCGCGAACGCGACGAGCTGTCCATCGCTCGGATGATCCACCGTCTCGATGCCGACGACCTTCGTCTGGAGCGCCGGGTCGAACTGATGCACG
>CAIRBD010000593.1 GCA_903876745.1 uncultured Gemmatimonadota bacterium | reverse complement strand
TGCACGACCTGCACGAGGCGCAGACGTATCTGTACTCGTCCACGGGGAGCGGGCCGTACAACAACGAGCTCGACCCGATCACGATCGGCGAGTGGTGGCAGTTCGCCGAGAACGACGTCGTCGAGATGACGAAGCGCGGCGTGCCGGGCGTGTGGACCTACGGGTTCTACGACGGATGGGTGCCGAACTACATGTTCTTCATCGCCCACGAGCACAACGCCATCGGTCGTTTCTATGAGGTGCAGAGCTACGGTCCCGACAACTCGGTCGTGACGCCGGCGGCGACGGTGACGAGCAAGGAGTGGTTCCGTCCGAATCCGCCGCTCGCCCGCATCAACTGGGGTCCGCGCAACAACACGAACATCCAGGAATCGGCGATCCTTTTCTCGCTGCAGCACATGGCGAGGAACAAGGAGTTGTACCTCGAGAACTTCTGGCTCAAGGGCAAGCGCGCCGTGGCCAAGGGGAAGGATGGCCCGACGTACGGCTGGGTCATTCCCGCCGGACAGCACCGCAAGGGGAACGCGGCGGACGCGATCAACGACCTGCGGGACCAGGGCCTCGAAGTGCACGTCGCGCAGTCGGCGTTCAAGGCCGGCACGCTGGACGTGAAGGCCGGCGACTACATCGTGCGCGGCGATCAGCCCTACCGCACGCTCGCGGACATGTACTTCTCGCTGCAGAACTTCGCCCCCGGCAATCCGTCGCCGTATGACGACACGGGCTGGACGTTCCAGTTGATGCGCAACCTCGTGATCACGCCGATCACCGACAAGAGCGCGCTCGAGCAGAAGATGACGCTCGTCACGACCACGGTGAAGGCGGCGGGCGGCGTCACGGGCAGCGGCGCGACGATCGTCGTCGAGAACAGCGCCGACAACAACCTCACGGGCTTCCGCTTCAAGTTCAAGGACGTGAAGATGGCGGCCGCCGAAGAGCCCTTCGAGGCCGGCGGTCACAAGTTCTCCGCGGGGGCGTTCATCATCGCGAATGCCGACCGCGCGAAGCTCGAGCCGGCGCTCAAGGACCTCGGCCTCTCGGCGTGGGCCGTGGCGGCCGCGCCGACCGTGAAGTCGCACGATCTCGACATCCCGCGCATCGGCTATGCGCACAGCTGGAACCGCACGCAGGACGAAGGGTGGGTGCGTGCCGCGCTCGATACCTATGGCGTTCCCTACACCTATTTCGGTGACAAGGAATTCAAGACCATGGGCAACCTGCGTCAGAAGTTCGACGTGATCATCTATCCGCATGTGAGCGGCAACGCGCAGTCGATGGTGAGCGGCGTGCCGATGACCGCGGGCCCCGCCATCCCGTACAAGCGCACGGACAAGTTCCAGGCGCTCGGCTTCCCCGACTCCACGGACGACGTCCGCGGCGGCATGGGCGTCGAGGGGCTGATGAACCTGTACCACTTCGTGCAGGACGGCGGCACCCTGATCACCGAGGGCGCCACGGCCACGCTGTTCCCGGAATACAACCTCACGCCGGGCGTCACGGTCGAGACGCCCGCCGGGCTCTTCGCCCGCGGCACGATCCTGCGCGGCATCGTCAGCGACGCGAAGAGCCCGCTGATGTACGGCTTCGACGCGGCACAGCTGCCCGTGTACTTCAGCCAGGCCCCGGTGCTCAACGCCGGTGGTGGCGGAGCTGATCTCGCGGCGTTCGGTGGCGGCGGTGGCCGCGCCGGAGCCGGGATCAGCCAGAACATCACGCCCAACGCGACGCCGGTGCGTCTCTCCCCGTTCGATGCGAGCGCTGAACCCGCGGCTGGTGGAGCGGATGCGGGGCGCGGCGGCCGCGGTGGGCGTGGCGGTGGCGGTGGAGGTGGAGGTGGCGGGCGTGGAGGGTTCGGCGCTCCCACGACGGAGCGTCCCCGCGTGATCATGCAGTTCCCGGGCAACACGAACGACATGCTGCTCTCGGGCACGCTCGCCAACGCCGATGGACTCGTGGGCCGCGCGCAGCTCGTCGACTCGCCGCTCGGCAAGGGCCACGTGGTGATGTTCGCCTTCCGCCCGTTCTGGCGCTGGCAGACGCAGGGCACCTACGCGATCGGGTTCAATGCGATCATGAACTGGAACGACCTCGACGCAGGCAAGGCCGCGGCGCCGGCGCCCGGCGGCAACTGAGGAGGCCTGGATCCTCACGCCCGTGTGACCCGCGAGTAGCTGAGGCGCTGTGCATGTGAGACGGCCCGCATCGAAACATCGATGCGGGCCGTTCTCGTCGCGCGCGCCGCACACAGGGCCCCGACTACGGTTGCTTCGCATCCATCACGGTGGGATTCAGCTCGACGAGCACGTACGGCTGCGTCGCACCGACGCGCACCGCCGCCGTCGCGTCCCGGCGGCCGGTCACGCGCGCCGTGATGTTCACGACGGCGTTGAACGGTACGCCACACACGAAGAACTTTCCGCCGCTCGATGTCTTCAGCGCCGACGTTGCGTCCGCCGCAGGCGCCGCGTCGGTCGAGGTGCGCACCGAAACGCGCACCCCATCCACGGGCACGCCGTCCACGAGCACGATGCCGGCGATCATCCCGCGCTCGCCCGCTGCACGGCACGTCGCCGCCACCGCGCTCCGGGCATCGCGCACGCGCATCCGGAGCGGAGCGACGCCGGCGCGCGCGACGTCCACGGTGTCGGTGTGCGGCGCGAACGACAGGTCCATCTCCGCCGACGAGAGTCCCTCCACCACATAGCGTCCCTCGACGACACGCTCGAGCCGCGCGATCCCCGCGCTGTCGGCCACCGCCTGCCGGCGCGAGCCGCCCAGCCGCACCACGGCGCCTGCCGCGGGGCGGGGAACTCCCGCCGAGTCCAGCGACTCCACATGCACCTCGATCGCTCCCGTGGACCGACGCCAGAGCGACGTCGTGTCCACACCCAGGATGCGGCGTACCTCGAGCACATCGCCGCCACGGACGCGGAGGCCCGTCATCTTCATCACGCGCGTGAAGTTGTCGCGCGTGAACGCCATCCGCATCTCGGCCGACTTCCGCAGATACGCGCGCGGCGCGACCGGCGCCCGGATCACCCACTGCGGCATCATCCAGGCGCCGCCGCCGAGCCGCAGGAACTCCACACGCCCGCCGGCGAGCGTATCGTCGCGGACCGACGGGATGCTCGTGTAGATGAAGTCGAGTCCGCGCAACTCGCGCGAGGCGCTGTCGATCCAGAACGTGCCGGCGATGTCGGCGCGGATGCGCGTGCGCGGTTCGAAGTCCAGTCCGATGAACCCCGGCTGCGGGGTCGCCCCGTCGTGCACGCGATAGCAGTGACCGTCCAGGAAGCCGCGCGAGAGCAGCACGGCGAGGTCCGGCGCGACGAAGGTGACTGCGTTGTCGAACGCCGTGACGTATCCGATCGCCGCGACCGAGTCCGGCGCGAGGCTCGTCCACGGCTGCGCGCCGCGAATGAGCTGGTCATCCACCGTGACGCCGGCGAAGACGGGCTGTGGGTCGAGCACGTAGGTGCGGTCGTGATGCACCGTGCTGAAGAGGTAGTCCTGCCGCTCGTACGTGATGGACGCGCCGAGCAGGCCGAGTTCGACCTCTTCCCAAAGCGTCCAGATATCGCGATTGCGCCGATCGCCATCCCGGCACTGTCCCGATGAGCGAGTGGTCACCCCGGCAACACGGACGGGTACGTCGGCGATGACGATGGCGACGGTGGTGTCGCCACGCACTTCGAGGACGTCACTCAGCGCGGGAACGAACCCCACGCGCAACGCGCGTAGGCGATACCGCCCGATGCCGGGGGCGGCGAGCACGAACTCCCCCCGTTCTCCCGACATGCCGCGCGCCCGCTCTGTCTCGGCACTGTCCACGAGTTGCACGACCGCGCCGGCAACGGCAGAACCGGTCGCGTCCGAGGTGAGTCGGCCACGAACGGACTGGGCGTGGAGGGGATGAACCACTCCCGCCAGCAGCAGAGCGGCCGCTACGGCGCGGCGCACACGGACTCGAAACATCACGGTCAGTATGCGCCGCGCGCGGCCGTAACCGCAAGAGTGGTTCTGTGGCGGGCTCTACTTGGCCGTGCGCGCCACCACGGCGTCGATCACATGCACCATCCCGTTGGACGCACGCACCGAGCCGACAATCTTCGCACCGTCGATGTAGGTGTCCGCCCCCTTCTTGGTGATCTTCGCCGACGATCCGTCGGCCATGCCGAGGTTCTGTCCGTCCATCAGCTGGTCCACTTCAAGCGCCGAGGTCGTGGTGTGGTGCAGCAAGACGAGGCGCAGCGTTTCTTTGTTCGCCGGCTTGAGCAGGTCAGCGACGGTACCCTTGGGCAACTTGTCGAAGGCCGCGTTGGTGGGCGCGAAGACGGTGAACGGGCCGGCATTCGAGAGCGCGTCCACGAGGTCGGCGGCCTGGACCGCCGCCACGAGCGTCGTGTGGTCCTTCGACCCGATGGCGACCTTCACGACGTCCTTCATGGAGTCGTTGTCCTGCACGTTCGCCTGTCCCACCGGGCCAGACTGCGCGGCGGCGGCCGAACCTTGATCGCTGCCCTGGGCGGCACAGCCGGTGAGCACGAGAAGTGTGGCAACGGCGCTGAGCATGCTACGGCGACGATTCATTGGGAGTCCCCTAGGGGTGCTGTGACGGTAAAGTGGTAGATGACATACCACAATGCGCCCCCCAAGGGTTTTGCGCAGTCAGGTAAATCCGGACGAACCCCCGAAGCATCACCTATACATCGGTTACGCCGCACGCGGTCGGTGGACGACC
>CAIRBD010000592.1 GCA_903876745.1 uncultured Gemmatimonadota bacterium | reverse complement strand
GATCAGCCGCCGGCAGATCGAGGGATGGGGCGGGACGATCACCGTCGAGAGCGAGCCTGGGCGGGGCACGACCGTGCGCATCGCCCTAGTTCCGGCCCCCGCATCCTGACAGATTTCAGGAGATGAGTGGCATCGAATCGCTGGCCCAGACGCGAACCACCGGGGTGCCGCTCCATCTCGAGGGGTGGCAGCTCCCGCCGGGATGGCGATGGGGCAACTCCGGGTACCACGCGAACCACCGCCACGCGCAGGAGATCATCGACGCGCTGGGGCGGTCGCTCGCGCTGATCACGGCCCCCGACCCGGCCTATGAGCCGTGGCTGTTCGCCGAGGCGCGCGCGCTCGCGCACCGCAATCACCCCGCGATCCCCACCACGTATCACTACTGGACCGAGCACTCGGGGAGCCGGCGCGGACCGGGCTACCTCCGGCGCTGGATCGGCGGCGAGACCGTGGGAGCCCGACTGCGCCGGCTCGGCACCGAGACCGTGCCCTACATGCTGCGCGTGCTGCGCGCCGCGGGTTCCGCGATCGCGTATCTGCACGACGCGGGGCAGGTGCACGGCGCCATCTCGCCAGACTCCATCTACGTGACCCCCACGGGACGCGTCTGGCTGCTCGGCTGGCAGTGGGCGTTGCCGCAGAACGAGATCCCGAACGGACTGCGTCCGGCGGCGGCGCTCACGCCGCTCGCCAGCGAATGGGGCGCCAACGCGTGGGCGCCGACGCCGGAGAGCGATCAGTGGCAGCTCGCGGCGAGCTGCTTCGCCATTCTCACGGGCGAACTGCCGCCGCGCACCGAGATCCCGCCCATGCGCTGGGTGAGTCCCGACTGTCCGTCGAACGTGGCCGAGATCCTCGACCGCGCGCTCTCGGCCAGTCCGGCAGCGCGGTTCTATTCGGTGGCGTCGTTGCTGCGCGGCGTGGAGAAGATCTCGGGCTCGGGAACGCCGGGACTCGGCGGCGTGGAACTCGCCTCGGGCGAATACAAGGCCGTGAGCGAGGAAGACCGTCTGCGCTGGGCCACCGGCGACGACTACGAAGTGCTGAGTTCGCTCGGCGCGGGAACGTTCGGTTCGGTGTGGCGCGTGCGCGATCTCACGCTGCAGCGCGAGGTCGCGCTGAAGATGCTGCACCCCTCGGTGGCGCGCAGCGACGAGGCGGTCGCGCGCTTTCGCCGGGAGGCGCAGATGGCGGCGCGGCTGCAGCACCCGGCCATCGTGCCCGTCTATGATTGGGACCAGAAGGGCGACGTCCACTGGTACTCGATGGAGTTGCAGGACGAGGGGTCGGTGGCCGATCTGGTGCGCCGCTCCGGACCGCGTCCACTCGCCGAGATCGCGCCGCAGGTGGAGCGCGTCCTCGACGGCCTGAAGGTCGCGCACGAAGCGGGGATCATCCACCGCGACCTGAAGCCAGAGAACATCCTGATCGACCGCTACAGTCAGTGGCGCATCGCCGACTTCGGCATCGCGAACGCGATGGGGGAAGAGTGGGCGGGCTCGAGTGGCACGCCCGCGTTCGCGCCGCCGGAGCAGCTCCTCGGCGAACAGCAGGGCGCGTCGGCCGATCTCTTCGCGCTCGCCGCCATCGTGTACTTCGCGCTCAAGGGGCGCGCGCCGTTTGCCGGCGGCGACGGGCGCGCCATCCTCGCACAGCAACTCGCGGGGCGGGTCGACCTCGACGGCTTCCACCCCGCGGTGTCGGCGTGGCTGCACAAGGCGCTCCTCGCCGACCCGGACGCGCGCTTCACCGACGCCGCGGAGATGCATCGCGAGTGGAACAAGGTCGCCGCGGAGGCGCTGCGGGACGACGACCTGATCCCGCTGGGGCAGCGCGTGGCGAATGCGTTCCAGGCACTGATGGGGCGCGCGGCGCGGCCGATCGACGAGTAGTGCCTGTCTCCTGGGTGCGTGCCTGGGGAGGGTATTACTGATGTGCCACGGATTTTCGCGGATTTGAAAGGCGAAACCGCGCGGATACGGCAAACGCAATGGGAACGACGGCGCGAACCGCGCACTGTCGTTCCCATTTTCCATTGTTTGAATCCGTGTGGTATCGCCGTACCAATCCGTGGAAATCCGTGGCAAAGTCGTTGTTTCCCTCTAAACTGACCCCCGCACTGTCTTGATGTTCACGAACTCGCGCAGCCCGGCGAGTCCCACCTCGCGGCCATGGCCGGACGCTTTCACGCCGCCGAACGGGAAGCGCGGGTCGCTCGCCACGATCGAGTTGATGAACACCATCCCCGCGTCGATCACCTGCACGGCGCGGTCGGCGAGGTCGCCGCTGCGCGTCCAGACGCTCGCGCCGAGGCCGAAGGGCGTCGCGTTGGCGAGCGCGAACGCGTCATCGGTGTCGCGCACGCGCACGATGGGCGCCACCGGACCGAACAGCTCTTCGGTGAACGCCGGGGCGTCGAGCGGAACGTTCGTGAGCACCGTGGGCGCGTAGAAGAATCCCGCGCCGTCGATCACCGCGCCGCCCGCGGCGATGTGCGCGCCCTGCTTCACGCTGCGTGCCACCTGCGACGCGATCTCGTCTCGGATCTGCGCCGTGGCGAGCGGACCGACCTCGGTGGCCGCGTCCATCGGGTCGCCCACGCGCAACGCGTTCACGAGCGCGATCACGCGCTGCTCGAACTCGGTCGCTACCGACTCGACGACGATGAAGCGCTTGGCGGCGATGCAGGACTGGCCGTTGTTGAGCATGCGCGCCTTCACCGCCTGCGCCGCCGCCACGGCCACGTCGGCGTCGGCGAGGACGATGAACGGGTCGCTGCCGCCGAG
>CAIRBD010000591.1 GCA_903876745.1 uncultured Gemmatimonadota bacterium | reverse complement strand
GACGGACTCGGCGTCGGCTTCAGCGGACCGCAGGGCACCGCGACCCTGCGCAACCCGAGCGACAACAGCCTCGCCGTGGGCCCCGACCACATCGTGCAGATCGTGAACTCGCGGATGGCGATCTTCACCAAGAAGGGCAAACGCTACGACACCACGGGCGTCGTGCTCTACGGTCCCGTGCCCACGAACACGATCTTCAAGGAGTTCGCCGGCGCGTGCGAGTCACGCCTCAGCGGCGACGCCGTGGTGCGCTACGACCAGCTCGCCAACCGCTGGCTGTTCGTGCTCCCCGTGTTCCAGCGCGGTGCGCCGCGCCCCGACCAGATGGAATCGTCCAAGGTCGGTGACCCGGCGCAGTTGATGGTGAAGGGACACGCCGATCAACCCGGCGCGGCATCGGATCTGTTCGTGCCGCCACCACCGCCGCCACCCGATCCCAACGCGCCGGCCGCACAGCCCGGCCGCGGTCGAGGTGCCGGCGCGCCGGCCGCCACCGCTCCCGCCCAGCCGCAGGGACCGTACTCGATGTGCTACGCGGTCAGTACGTCCAGCGACCCGATGGGCGCGTACTACCGCTACGAGTTCCTGCGCCCGCTCTTCCCCGACTATCCGCGCCCCGCCGTATGGCCCGACGGCTACTACGTGCCCACGAGCACGAGCGACGACCGCATCTCGGAGTCCGTCGCCACGCAGAAGCACGCGTGTGTTGCCGACCGCGCGAAGATGCTGAAAGGCGAGCCCGCCACCGAGCAGTGCCTGATCATCGAGAACGTGAACTTCCTCAACAACGCGGATGTAGACGGCACGCGTCTCCCGCCCGCGGGCGCACCGAACATCATGATGGCGGCCGGCGGCCGGCAGCTCGACAAGAACTTCGAGGACCGCATCATCAACGTCTGGCAGTTCCACGTGGACTGGAACGATCCCACTAAGACGAAGGCGACCGGCCCCACGGCGATCCCGGTGGAGCCGTATCACTATCTCTGCGACGGCCAGCTGAGCAACTGCGTGCCGCAGGCGGGCACCGAGCGCCGCCTCGATTCGCAGGGCGACAAGCTCATGGCACGCCTCGCGTATCGCAACGTGAACGGACACGAGTCGATCGTCGCCGTGCATTCGGTGAACACGGCGAATGGCGCGGGCGGCGTGCGCTGGTACGAGTTCCGCGTGGCGGGCAAGGACCGCGCCGTGCAGCTCCACCAGCAGGGCACGTTCGCGCCCGACAGTCTGTATCGCTGGATGGGGAGCGCGGCGATGGACAAACGCGGCGGCCTCATCATCGGCTACTCGACAGGCGGCACCGGCACGTTCGTGTCGCAGCGCGCGGCGGGTCGCCTCGAGGGCGATGCGAAGGGCGCGCTCACTGCGCGCGAAGTGGTACTCGCCGAGGGCGCCGCGCCGCAGACGAACACGCTGCGCTGGGAGGACTACACGCAGACGGGCGTCGATCCGAGCGACGACTGCACCATCTGGTACGTGGGCGACTACTTCAAGAAGGACGCGGCGAGCTACTCGAGCCGCATCGGAGCGTTCCGCCTGCGGGGATGCAAGTGACGCATCCCCGCAGCGACGCGCGTGATCGTTAGTTCTTGGTCATCGTGAAGCCGCTCACGATCACTTCGGTGTTGTGCGCAAAGCGCAGT
>CAIRBD010000590.1 GCA_903876745.1 uncultured Gemmatimonadota bacterium | reverse complement strand
CGGCTTGCTCACCGAGCAGGACTACCTCGCCGTGAAGGCGCGCCTCGACGACCAGCTCGCCGAACGCGGCGCGTACGTGGAAGCGCACTATTTCTGCCCGCACCACCCGGACTTCACGGGGCCGTGCGCGTGCCGCAAGCCGGGCACCGCCCTCTTCGAAAAGGCCGCCGCCGAACACGCGCTCATCCTGCACGAATCGGTGTGGGTGGGCGACCGCTGGCGCGACGTGGAACCCGCCCTGCACTTCGGCGGCCAGGGCATCCTCGTGCCGTCGGCGAACACGCCGCCCGAGGAGATCGAACGGGCGCGGGCGCAGGCGACGGTGGTGGACACGCTGCTCGACGCCGTGCATATCATCCTGCGCCCGTGACGCGCATCGCGGTGCTTGCTTCGGGCGGCGGCAGCAACCTGCAGGCACTGCTCGACGCCATCGACGCCCACGGCGCGGCGTCACCGGCGCAGGTCGTGCTCGTCGCGAGTGACCGCGCGGGCGCCTTCGCCCTCGAGCGCGCGCGCCGGCGGGGGATCGCCACCGCCGTGATCGCCGCACCCGCCGACGGCGCCGCTCTCGCAGCGCTCCTCGCCGCGCACGATGCGCAGATGGTGGTGCTCGCCGGCTACCTGAAGCTGGTGCCGCCCGACGTCGTGCGCCGCTTCGCCGGCGCGATCGTGAACATCCACCCCGCGTTGCTCCCGGCCTTCGGCGGTCCGGGGATGTACGGTCACCACGTGCACGACGCCGTGCTCGCCGCCGGCGCATCGGAGAGCGGCGCGACCGTGCATCACGTGAGCGCGGAATACGACCGCGGCGCGATCATCGCGCAGCAGAAGGTTCCCGTACTCCCCAACGACACGGCCGCATCGCTCGCGGCGCGCGTGCTGCAAGCGGAACACGAGCTGTATCCTCGGACCATCTTGGACCTCGCCACCCGACCATAGGGCAACATCGAGGGGAGGGAGAGCCCCCTCCCCTCCCCCGCCCCCTTTCCCTCCCCCTCTCCCTGGTCCGATGCCTACCGCCCTCCTCTCCCTCTCCGACAAAACCGGCCTCAACGAGTTCGCCGCCGCGCTGCACGACGCAGGCTGGACGCTCATCTCCACCGGCGGCACTTCCAAGGCCATTCGCGAGGCGGGCCTCCCGTGCACCGACGTCAGCGACGTCACGAAGTTCCCGGAGATGCTCGATGGCCGCGTGAAGACGCTGCATCCCGCCGTGCACGGCGGGCTCCTCGCGCGCCGCGACCTCCCGGAGCACATGGCGGCGATCGCCGAGCACGGCATCGCGACGATCGATCTCGTCTGCGTGAACCTCTATCCCTTCCGCGCCACGGCGCGCCGCGCCGGCGTGAGCCCCGAGGACGTGATCGAGCAGATCGACATCGGCGGCCCGTCGATGATCCGCTCGGCCGCCAAGAACTTCGCCAGCGTGTACGTGGTGGTGGACCCCGCCGACTACGCCGCGGTGCTCGGCGCCATCCGCGGCGAGGGCGATGCCCTCGCCCTGCGCTGCATGCTCGCGGCCAAAGTGTTCGAACACACCGCCGCGTACGACGCGATGATCGCCGCCTGGTTCGCCGCGCAGCGCGGCGAACGCTTCCCGCAACGCATGACGATCGCACTGGAGCGGCAGCAGTCGCTGCGCTACGGCGAGAACCCCGGTCAGCTCGCCGCGTTCTACGTGGAGGAGCCCGGCGTCGGCCTCGGCGCGCTGCAGCAGATCGGCGGCAAGGAACTCTCGTTCAACAACCTGCTCGACCTCGAGGGCGCGCTCCTCGCTGCCGACCCGTACGACGGCGAGACGGCGTGCGCCATCGTGAAGCACACCACGCCCTGCGGGCTGGCCACCGGGGCCACCGCCGTGGAGGCGTACACGAAGGCGCTCGCCTGCGACCCCGTGAGCGCGTTCGGCTCGGTGATCGCGTTCACCGTGCCGGTGGACGCCGCGGCCGCGACGGCCGTGGCCGCGCTCTTCGTGGAATGCGTGGTGGCGCCCGCGTACTCGGCCGACGCGCTCGCGATCCTCGCCGAGAAGAAGAACTTGCGGGTGCTCGTTGGGAGCGCACCGCGCGTGCCCGGCGCGCTCGACGTGAAGACGGTGCGCGGCGGGATGCTCGTGCAGGAGCGCGCCAGCGCGCGGCTCGACGACGCCGACTGGAAGATCGTGAGCGACCGCCAGCCCACGGCCGCCGAGCACAAGGACCTGCTGTTCGCGTGGCGCGCCGTGGCGAGCGTGAAGTCGAACGCCATCGTGCTCTGCCGTGACGGCGCGACGATCGGCATCGGCGCCGGCCAGATGTCGCGCGTGGACGCCGCCTTCCTCGCGGCGCACAAGGCGCGCGCGGCGGGGCACGCGACCACCGGCACGGCGCTGGGGTCGGACGCCTTCTTCCCCTTCCGGGACGGCATCGAGCAGGCCGCGGCGGCCGGCGTGACGGCCATCGTGCAGCCCGGCGGGTCGGTGCGCGACGCCGACGTGATCGCCGCCGCGAACGAGCACGGCATCGCGATGGTCTTCACGGGGCGGCGTACCTTCCGGCACTAGGCACCCCGAGTGCCGGCGAACCCGCAGCGGCGGTGACTTTGCGCCGCGAGTGACGCCAAGCGACATTTCAGGGTTATCCCAGCAACCGTATCTCACGACCGAAGCCAATGGCCGCCTCAGCGCGCACCGAACTCGACTACCGCCCCTCCTACCTCGCTGCCGGCATCTCGGCGGGGGTGGTGATGATCCTCTACGTGCTCACGCTCTCGCCCGAGACGGCGATGTGGGACACGAGCGAGTACATCACGGCGGCCTACACCCTCGGCATCCCGCACCCGCCGGG
>CAIRBD010000589.1 GCA_903876745.1 uncultured Gemmatimonadota bacterium | reverse complement strand
CCGGGGGTGCTCGTGCTGTACCACCAGCTGTACTGGGGCGCGTCGGATGAACAGTTGTTGAAGGAAGTGCGCGCGGGGTTCGCGGGGCGTGTCGTCAGTGCGCGCGACCTGCAGGAGTTTTGACGGCCGAACAGCGGAACCGCGGATTTCGCGGAGCGGTGCGGGGAGGTGCCGTGCGTAGCGGCGCGGCTCGGTGCTCGGTGATCCTCACTGATACGGCAACTGCCGTTGGGGGAACTGCAAGAGCAGATGGGCGCGTCGATCACGCGCCGTCGTTCCCATGGCGTTGCCGTATCCGCGCCTGATCGCCGTACCGATCCGCGTGATCCGTGGTTCCGCAGTAAGACCACGCCACGCCACGAAACCGAAACGCGAGCACTGGCGCACCGCGCACGGCATCGCTATCCATTCGGAGATGCCGCCAGGGGTACCACGGCGCGAGTCGTGGTTGAGAAAGTCTCTTGGAACCTGATCCGGTTTACACCGGCGTAGGGAGCGCGGCGTGACGCCCGGCGTTCCTGCGGTGCGCCACCCGCTCGTCGGGTGGCGCATTTTCTTTTGCGCCACCCGTCGGGCACGCGACCGGAATCTCATTCACTTCATGAGACGGAGCGGTTCGAACATGTCGAAGTTGCTGGTTTGTGCCTTGCTCGGTGCCTGCGCGCTGCCGTCGGTGGGCGCGGCCCAGAAACCCGCCGCCGACAGCGCCGCCGCGCGCCGTGATTCGCTCGAGCGTGTGGTGGTCACGGCGGTGCGCGCCTCGCTCGCCGCGCCCGTGGCACAGAGCATCATCACCCGCGACGACATCACGCGCTCGTTCGCGGGCCAGGACGAGCCGCTCTTCCTGCAGACGGCGCCGTCGATGACCTCGTACTCCGAGGCCGGCGGCTATAGCGGATACAGCTACCTGCGCCTGCGCGGCATCGACCAGACGCGCCTCAACATCACGCTCGACGGCGTGCCGCTGAACGATCCCGAGGACCAGGTGCTGTACTTCTCCAACGTCCCCGACTTCCTCAACAGCGTGCAGTCGGTGCAGGTGCAGCGCGGCGTGGGCTCGAGCACCTTCGGCACGGCCTCGTTCGGTGGCTCGTTGAACGTGGAGTCGCGCTCGCTCGCCACCACGGCGCGGGGCGGGGAAGTGGACCTCACCGCCGGCTCCTTCAACACGATGCGCGCCAGCGCCCAGTACGCGACCGGCGTGTTGCCCGGCGGCTTCGCGCTGTACGCGCGCGTGAGCAAGCAGCACACGGACGGCTATCGCTATCACTCGGGGAACGACGCGCAGTCCGGCTTCCTCAGCGCCGGATGGTTCGGCGACCGGCAGGCGCTCAAGTTCACCGGCTTCGCCGGCGTCTCCGGCACGCGACAGGCGTACCTCGCCGCGTCGGAGGCCGACCTCGCCGTCGACCGGCGCACCAACCCGCTCACCGACCACGAGGGCGACCGTTTCCATCAGGAGATGGCGAGCCTCGCCTACACGCGCGTCCTCTCCGAGGGCGTGACGTGGACCACCACCGCCTACCGCAACTCCGCGGCGGGTGCCTACGACGTGGATTTCGGCGGCGGCACGATCGGCAACTACTACCTCGCGCACGTCTGGTACGGCGCCTTCACGGCGCTGAGCGTGCGCCGCGGCGCGTTCTCGCTCGACGCCGGCGCGCACGCGAGCGACTACCACCGCGAACACGCGCTGGCGATGCGGCCCGACCTCACCGTGCGCGAGTACTCGAACGTCGGACACAAGCAGGAGCAGAGCGCCTTCGCCAAGCTCGCCTGGGACGACGGCGCCTGGCGCTGGTCGGCCGACCTGCAGGTGCGCCGCGCCGCGTTCCGGTATGTGCCCGACGCGAACGCGGGGATCGGCGAGGCGAGCACCGATTGGGTGTTCGTGAATCCGAAGCTGGCGGCCACGTGGCGCGCCACGCCGGCGCTCACGTACTACGCGTCGGTGGGACAGACGGCGCGCGAACCGGCACGCGGCGACCTCTTCGCCGGCGCCGACGACCTCAATGCGACCAACGCCGCGTCGATCCTCCCGCTCTCACGCGTCAAGCCGGAGCACGTGACCGACCTCGAGCTCGGCGGCACATACACGGCCGGCACGCTCTCCGTCAGCGCCAACCTGTTCGACATGGAGTTCCACGACGAGATCGCCGCCATCGGCAAGCTCAGCCTCACGGGCAATCCGCTGCGCCAGAACGTGGACCGCAGCTACCGCCGCGGCGTGGAGGG
>CAIRBD010000588.1 GCA_903876745.1 uncultured Gemmatimonadota bacterium | reverse complement strand
GGAGAGGGAAAGGGGGAGGGGGAGGGGAGGGGGAGGGGAGGGGGAGGGGAGGGGAGGGGAGGGGAAGTGGAGTGCGAGGGAATGCGTGGCCGTCGCCCTCCTCCCCTCCCCTCTCCTCCCACTCGCACGTCTCCTCGCCCCCTCGCTCCTTGCCCTCCCACTGCCGTTTAGATTGCGCCCGTGTCCATTCTCGAAAACGTCGTCATAATCATCAACAAAGCGCAGGACCCGGTGAACATCGCCGCCACGGTGCGCGGCATGAAGAACTTCGGGTTCGCGTCGCTCCGCCTCGTGCAGCCCGAGCCGTACGATCCGTGGCGCATCGAGGGCGTGGCGCACGGCACGCGCGATGTCGTGTCGAAGATCCAGCATTTCGATTCCCTCCCTGAAGCGCTCGCCGACTGCGTGAAGGTCGTCGCGTTCGCCGGCAAACGGCGGGCGTCCCGCTGGCCGCTCGCCACGCCGCGCGAGATGGCGCCCGTCGTCCTCGACGCGGCGCAGGAGGGCACGGTCGCCTTGCTGTTCGGCCAGGAGGATCACGGCCTTCCCAACGAGGCGCTCGACCTCTCGCATCTGATCGTCACGGTCCCCACGACCGAGCACGCGTCGCTCAACCTCGCGCAGGCCGTCATGCTCGCGCTGTACGAGCTGCACGTGCTCGCGGGCGATGCGACGCGCACGCTCCCCGGTCCCAAACACGCCGCCCCGCCGGCGACGCACGAGGAATGGGAGCAGGCCTTCACCGACATCGAGAAGGCGCTGGCTGATGTCCGCTTCTTCCGCACACGCAATCAGGAACACGTGATGCGCAGCGTCCGGTCGCGGCTGGCGCACGCGGAACCCGACCGGCGTGAGTTGATGCTCGTGCGCGCGATGGCCATCGAGGTCATGCGCACCCTCGATCGCGCGCGCCGCGGCCTGCCCGACTGAGGCGACGGCCGCCTCGCGCGCCGGTACGTGCGGGCGCCGGCGGCGCGGATCCTTGCGTGCCGTCCGTCACCACCAACCACCGCCGCGCGCCCCCACGCTTTCGAGTAACCGCCGCTTGCGATTGCCCCTGCACGCAATCATTATTCGTCGTCTCGAATAGTCTTGTGAAACCTTTCACAAGATTGTGCGCTCCCGATCCCCCAAAACCACCCGGATTTTGTCGATGACCGGACTCAGGAAGTGGGTCGTCATCCCCGGCATCGCCGCGATCGCGATCGCGGCGACGATGATGTCCGCCTATGCGGGCTCGCAAACGGGGGCTGGTGCCCCCGCTGCCGGTCAAAAGGAAACGGCCACGCAGATCGCCAATCGTGAGGCCACAGGAAAGGCCGTGCCCGGTCCCTGGGCCTACAGCGGCGCCTCCGGCTACACGAACTACTTGGGGCAGGGCACCGGTCGCTCTCCGGAGCAGCCCATCAAGTTCCCGCACCCGGTGCACGTCAACACGCTCAAGATGAACTGCGTGTTCTGCCACAGCGCGGCGTTCAAGTCCACCGATCCCGGGATGCCCGCCGTCGGCACCTGCATGGGGTGCCACCTCATCATCGGCGCCGACCGCGCCGAGGTGAAGAAGCTCGCCGACTTCGCCAACAAGAAACTGCCGGTGCCGTGGGTGCGCGTGCACAAGGTGCCCGAGTATGTGCACTTCCCGCATATGCGCCACGTGAGCGCCGGCGTCACCTGCCAGACGTGCCACGGCCAGGTGCAGAACATGCCGCAGGTGTTCCAGTACGCCTCGCTCAACATGGGCTGGTGCGTGGGATGTCACGTGAACGGCTATTCGCCCGCCGAAGGTCTCAAGGCCGCCGGATACGAACCCGACAAGCAGGCGCTCGACGCGCCCCGCAAGAAGGCTTCGTACGACTGCACCAACTGCCACCACTAGGAATCGACGCATGAGCCAGGACGTCATCGACACGACGCCGAAAGCAGGCGTCAAGCGTCGCGAGTTCCTCAAGGTGCTCGGCGCCACCGGCGCCGCGACCACGCTCGTCGGCTGCTACAGCGACCAGGTCGAGAAACTCATCCCCTACGTCTCGTCGCCCGACAACACGGTGCCGGGCGTTTCGAGCTACTACGCCACCACCTGCCGTGAGTGCGCGGTCGGTTGCGGACTCGTCGTCGAGACCCGCGACGGACGCGCCCTCAAATCGGAAGGGAATCCCGAGCACCCGGTGAACCACGGAGCGCTCTGCGCCCGCGGACAGGCCGGACTGCAGGGGCTCTACAATCCCGATCGCTTCCGCGGTCCGATGATCCGCGAGGGCGGCAAGCTCGTCCCCACGACGTGGGAGAAGGCGATCGCCGCGCTGCAGGGCAAGCTCAACGAAGTGAAGGGCAAGGGGCAGGCCGCCGGTGTCGTGTTCATCAATCAGCATGAACAGGGCTCTTTCCCGGCCTTCCTCGACCAGTGGCTCGCCGGCTTCGGCATGCCGGCGCACCTCAGCTACGATGCCGAAGGGCCTGTGGCGACCGTCGCGGCCAATCGCGCGTCGTACAATGTCTCATGGCCGGCGCACGACTTCGCTGCGGCGAAGCTCATCGTCTCCTTTGGTGCCGACTACCTCGACGGCTGGGGCCTCTCGGTCCCGCAGCAGCTCGCCTTCGCCGACGCGCGCGCCAAGCTCCAGGATGCGCCCCGCGTCGTGTACGTGGGCGCGCGCCGTTCGCTCACGGGACTCAACAGCGACACCTGGATCCCGGCGCGGCCGGGCTCCGAGAAGGCGATCGCCGAAGCACTGCTCGCGGCCGTGAAGGGCGGCGGCTCGCTCAAGAGCGCCGCCGATGCCGCCGGCGTGTCGGTCGCATCGCTCGAAGCGCTCGCCAAAGAACTGCAGACCGCCAAATCGAGCCTGCTCCTCGCCGGCGGCAATGGCGATGACGCGTTCGGCACGGCGTTCGCCGTCAACGAACTGAACAAAGCGCTCGGCAACGTCGGCGTCACGGTCAAGCCGGCCGACGCGTCGCTCGCGTATGAAGGACTCGGCGCGCCCTCTGCCGTGCGCGAGGCCGGCGACCGCATGGCCGCGGGTTCCGTCGCCATCGCCTTCGTGCGTGGCGCGAATCCCGTGCACACGCTGCCGGGCGCCGCGAAGTTCGGCGCCGCCTTCGCCAAGGCCGGATACAAAGTCTCGTTCTCGAGCTACCCCGACGCGACCACCGACCTCTGCGACATCGTCCTCCCCGACCACCACGCCCTCGAGAGCTGGGGCGACGCCGAGCCGGTGAAGGGCACGATCAGTCTGCAGCAGCCGGTGATGGATCCCGTGTACAACACCCGCGCCACCGCCGACGTGCTCATCGCCCTAGCGAAGAGCGAAACGGCGCTCGCCGCGAAGATGCCCGCCGATTATCGCGCGTTCATCGCGCTGCGGGTCGGCGGCAACGCGAACCTCGCGGCCGCCCTCCCCAAGGGCATCGCGAGCGGGTCGGTACTCGCCGCGGCGGCACCCAAGGCCGTCGCCGTGAAGGCCGGCGCCGGCATCGGGCAGAGCCAGGGCCCGTACTTCCTGCACGTCTACCACTCGCCGGCGCTCGGCGACGGCCGCGGCGCGAACAAGCCGTGGCTCCAGGAACTGCCCGACCCGGTCACCAAGACGATGTGGCAGACGGTCATCGAGCTGCACCCCGAGACGGCGAAGAAGCTCTCCATCGAAGAGGGCGACCACGCCACCGTCGAGACCGCGCAAGGAACCATCACCGCGCCGGTGTACCTCTACATCGGCATTCGCCCCGACACGATCGGCATCGCCAACGGACGCGGGCATACGAGCTACGGACGCTATGCGACCGGGTGTGGCGCGAACCCGATGACATTGCTGCCCGTCGCCGAGGATGCGAAGTCCGGCGCGGCGACGCTCGTCAGCACGAAGGCGGGACTCAAGAAGGCCGACGGCACGTCGCGCCTCGTCACCACCGAAGGCTCCGGCCGTCAGCACGGGCGTGGCATCGCGCGCGCGGTGAGCGTCGAGGATCTGATCAAGGGCGATTTCGGCGACGAGCAGGAGAAGTTCGTCGGGCAGGCCAGCACGGCCTTCCTCCCCGGCTTGCGTGCGCCCGTCGCGAACGACGCACAGGGTGAACTCGGCGACCCCACGAGCAAGGACAAGGGCGAGTACGACGTGAAGCACTGGAGCGGCGCCGCCAAACGTCGCTGGGCGATGACCATCGATCTCGCCAAGTGCACCGGCTGCTCCGCCTGCGTCACGGCGTGCTACGCCGAGAACAACATCCCCACCGTCGGCGCGCTGCATCAGGGCGCGCAGGTGATGGCCGACCGCACCGGCTTCGGCGCCAACATCACGCGCGGCCGTGAGATGGCGTGGATCCGCCTCGAGCGCTACTTCGAGATCGACCGCGAGCCCAAGGATGTCGCGTTCGACCCCGACTTCGAGACGCGCGTCATCCCGATGATGTGCCAGCACTGCGGCAACGCGCCCTGCGAGCCGGTGTGCCCCGTCTACGCGACGTACCACTCGCCCGACGGGCTCAACGTGCAGGTGTACAACCGCTGCGTCGGCACCCGTTACTGCAGTAACAACTGCCCGTATAAGGTCCGCTACTACAACTGGTTCGGCTACGGCGAGCCCGACCGCATCCAGTACGCGTTCCCCGAGCCGCTGCACTG
>CAIRBD010000587.1 GCA_903876745.1 uncultured Gemmatimonadota bacterium | reverse complement strand
CCTCGCCGCGGGAGAGGGCTATCGGTTCCTGCACCTCCCGGGCGCGCCGCCCGCCGTGCATTTCCCGCCGCTCTGGCCTGCGCTCCTCGCGCTCGTCGTGCGTGTCGCGCCGGCGTGGCCCGCGTCCGTTCCGTGGCTCGCGATGGTGAATCCGGTGCTGCTCGCCGCGGCCGGCGCGCTTGCCACCGTGTGGGGCGGTCGCCGGCTCGGGATGCCGCCCGCCCTCGCCGCCGTGGTCGCGATCGCCGCGACGGTCACGCTGCCGATGCTCGTCATCGCGCAAACGCTGTTCTCCGAACCGCTCTTCCTCGCGCTCCTCTTCGCCGCCCTGCTCCTCACGGAGCGTGCCGTCGATCGTGGCACCGCCGCCGATGGCGCGCTCGCGGGACTCGCCGCCGGTGCGCTCGTGCTCGCACGTTCGGCCGGCATCGCCGTCGTGCCGGCGGTCGTGCTCGCGCTCGTCGCGAGCCGCCGCCGCTTGGCCGCCGTCGCGGCGGCGACGGTGGCGCTGCTTGTCATCGCGCCCTGGCAACTCTGGTCGGCGTCGCACCTGCACGAACTCGCTCCCTCGTTGCGAGGAAGCTACGGGCCGTATCTCGGATGGGTGCTGCGACTCTATCGCGAGCGCGGCGCCGCGTTCGCCCTCACCGTCGCGGCGCACAACGTCGTCTCGCTGTTCCGCGCCGCGGGCATCACACTCTTCCTTCCGGTGCCTCCCGCCGTGCGGCCGATGCTCGTGATGCTCGCGCTGGTCACGTTCGTCGTCGGTGCCCTTGCGGCGGGTCGGCGGGCTGTCGCACCGATCGGTTTTCTCGCGCTGTACGCCGTGATGGTGCTGCCGTGGCCGTATGCCCCTGATCGGTTCCTCTGGGCGGTCTGGCCGCTGGTGTTGCTGATCGGCGCGCGCGGTGCGCTGGAGTGCGCACGTATCGCCGCCGCGGCCGCAGAACGCCCCGTGCGCGCCGCTACGGCGCTCTGCGGCGGCGCGGCGGTCCTCGCGCTGGTGGGACAGGGCTGGTACACCGCGCGCGGCCTGCAGCGGCACTGGTGGGACTCCGCGTCGCGCCGGAACACGGAGGTGCTCGCACCGGTCGTGCGCTGGATCGCGGCGAATACCGCGCCGGGCGACGTCGTCGCGTGCGACGGCGAACCGTACGTGCATCTCGCCACCGGCCGAACCGTCGTGCCCGTGCATGTGCTGAGTCCCGATGAATACCTCGCCGGCACGCCGCTCGAGCAGGCCGCGGATGACCTGCGCGCCCTCATCACGGAGAACCACCCGCGCTGGGTCGTGTTCTCCGCCGCCGCCGGCGAACAGGCCGCCGCGCCCCTCCTCGACGGCGGCAACGGCACGCCCCGACTCGACCGCGTGGCCGACCTGCCGGGCGGTGGCGCCGCCTACCGTGTGACGTGGGACCGTCCCGGCGGCGGTGCAAACGCATTAACGTCACAGGAAGGACCGGACGCATCCGGGCGCGATCGCCGGCGCGCCGCAGTCGCCACGCCACCACCGAACGCCAGAGCGCGCTGATGTCCAACGAATCGTCTCACGCAGCCAACCAGATCGGGGCGCTGCCGCGCTTGCGCGGCCACACCCCGATGCCAGCCGAGTCGCTGGTCCTCTCGGTGCTCATCCCCGTGTACAACGAGCGGAACACCATCGAGACGATCCTCGACCAGGTGCATCACGTGCCCGTGCGCATGGAGATCATCTGCGTGGACGACTGCTCCACCGACGGCACGCGCGAGAGACTGCAGCAGCTCAAGGACGCGGGACGCATCCACCAGCTGATCTTCCATGACGTGAATCGCGGCAAGGGCGCGGCCATCCGCACCGCGCTCGCGGCGAGCACCGGCAACGTCGTCATCGTGCAGGACGCCGACCTCGAGTACGATCCCGCCGACTGGCCGGAGATGCTCGAGCCGATCATCGAGGGCCGTGCCGACGCCGTCTTCGGCTCGCGCTTCATGGGCGGCCCGCACCGCGTGCTCTACTTCTGGCACTCGGTGGGCAACGGACTCCTCACGCTGTACAGCAACATGCTCAGCGACCTCAACCTCACCGACATGGAGACCTGCTACAAGGCCATCCGCGGTGACCTCGCGCGCGGCCTCCATCTCACGAGCGACCGCTTCGGCTTCGAACCGGAACTCACGGCGCGGCTCGCGCAGGCGAAGGTGCGCATCTTCGAAGTGCCCATCTCGTACTCCGGCCGCACCTACGCCGAAGGGAAGAAGATCGGCTGGCGCGACGGCTT
>CAIRBD010000586.1 GCA_903876745.1 uncultured Gemmatimonadota bacterium | reverse complement strand
GGCCGCGCGCGTCGGTGATCGCCGACTCGGCGCCGCGACGCACGGCGACGCCGGCGACGCCCGGCTCGCCCGCGTCGCGCACGCCGTTCGCGTTCAGGTCCTGGTACACGTAGCCGTCCACGTCGTGCAGGCGACGGACGACGTCCACGCCGAACGTCCGTTCGATCTTCATCGACACCACCGGACGCGCCGAACCCGTGGCGAGGCGCAGGAACTGATCCTGCTGCACGGCGATCACCATCCGCGTCTGCAGCGGCATCGCGACGTGCGCGGCCGCGCGGAAGCTCGCGGCGACGTTGCCCGCGTACTCGAGTCGCTGCACGGCCGCGTCGAACGTGAGCCCGGCCAGGCGCGCGAACGGACGCAGCTGCTCCAGGCGCACCTCGAGCTGCGATTCACCACCGAGCGTGGCCGTGGGCGCCTGGTACGACGTGCGCACGCCGATCGTGCCGGCCTCGGTGGCGTAGGCGATGTCGGTGCGCGCGACGGCGCGACGGCTGTCGTCGCCGATCGCCGTGGTGACGATGCCGTCAGCGTGCTGCGTCATGCGGCTCGAGAGCAACTCGCCGGTCGCGTGCAGGCCGCCGACGGCGACGGCGGCGCGGGCGCCGATGTCCTCTTCCCCCGATCCCATGCTGCCGGCATCGCGCCGCACGACGAACATCATCTCCTGTGCCACCGCGCCGAGTTCAAGCCACGACGCGGCGCGCACCGAGGGCGCGAGCGATCCACCGAACGAACGCATCGTCTCACCCGCGCCGGCGACGTCGGCGCTGTACCAGGCATTCGCGGCCACGCGCCAACGGTCATCCGCAGAATGGTGCGTGGCGTCCACGAAGAGCCCGTCGCGCGCCGCGGCATACGCCTGCGAGCCGCCGGGCGCGTGCAGCAGGCGCAACCCGACGTGCGTGTTCTCGCCTTCGAACTGCAGGTCGGTCGCGGCGCCAAGTCCGCTGCCCGTGCCAAACCGGCGGCCGGCGACTTCCGCGAGCACGCGCGCGCCGGCGAACGGCGCGAACTGCGCGTCCACGCCCACCGCGGTGAGCGACCGGCCAGTGGCGCCGCCGTCGTTCATGCTGACGGCGCGCGCCGACCAAGCCACGCCGGCGTACTTCCAATCGGCCGCGGCGCCGAGCACCGGGGCAGCATCAGACGCCAGCACACCGGTCGCGAGCGGCCGGCCGGCGATGATCTGGACCTGCACATCGTCACCGCGCACGCGGGCCGTGCCACCGCTGGCGCCGAGGAACTGGCCCGTGAGCGATCCGGTGCGGAGCGCCGTGGCGCCGAGCGAGAGATCCCAGTGCCGGTTCGACAGCGAGAGCACGTCGCTCCCGGCCATCACACCGAGTTCGGCGGCCGACCGCAGGCTCACCTGATCGGCGGTACGGAGCGACGCGATGTGCGCATCGATGCGCGTGCCGTCGGCGATCTCGCCACGCACGCTGATCGCGGCGAACTGCTGCGCGCCGCCGTGCTCCGTCCCGACACCGGCGAGCGTGGTCGTGATCGACGTGAGGTCGCGCGCGGCGACGGCCGTCTCGATGACCTCGATGTTCGTCGTCGCGCGCGCGCGCTCCACGCCGGCG
>CAIRBD010000585.1 GCA_903876745.1 uncultured Gemmatimonadota bacterium | reverse complement strand
TGTTGACGGCGCTCCCCTTCGACCCGACGCGCGAGATCAACTCGGCGATGCGCCGCAGCGCGGGCGACCGCCCGACCAGGGCCACGTCGGCGAACTGCCACCGGTAGCCGTCGCGGTACCGGTCGACGTCCGAGCGCAGGCGCCGCGTCTCGATCGCCTGCTCGATGAGCAAAAGCAGCTCCGGGAGCGCGATCGGCTTTTCGAGAAAATGGAACGCGCCGGCGCGCACCGCCGCCACGGCCGTCTCCACTTCGCCGTATGCCGTCATCATGATGACCGGCAGCGTGGGATCGATGGCTTTGAGGCGCGGCAGGATCTCCAGCCCCGACTCTCCCGGCAGCCGCAGGTCGAGCAGCACCAGGTCGGCCGGCTCGCGCGCAATCGCCGCGAGCAGTTCTTCCCCGTTCTCCGCCCCTTCGGCGCGATAGCCGGCGTCAGCAAGGTGCTCGCTGAGCCACAGCCGGATGAGCATCTCGTCGTCGCAGACGAGCACCCGTGCGTTCGTGATCATCCCTGTTCCCCGTGCGTCGGCGCCGGGTCGGTCTCGCGCGGCATCCGCAGCCGCACCGTCGTCCCCACGCCTTCCGTGCTGTCGATGGTGACCGTCCCGCCGTGGCGTTCGATGATCGCCCGCGTGATGGAGAGGCCGAGCCCTGTGCCTTTGTGCCGTGTCGTGAAGAACGGGCGGAAGATGTCCGCCATCGCTTCCGGTGCGATGCCGCGCCCCGTGTCGGCGATCTCGAGCAACACCCAGTCGTCGTCGGGGTGCAGGCGCACCTCGATGCGCCCGCCGGCCGGCGTCGCCTGCACCGCGTTCATGAGCAGGTTCACGAGCGCCTGATGCAACAGCACCGCGTCGGCGTGCAGCCGCGGCCCCGACGGGTCGGCGAGGACTTCGAGTCGAACGCCGCCGTGCTCGGCCGCGGGCTGGATGAGCAGGATCGCGCGCGACACCGCGTCATTCGCGTTGACCGGTCCCAACTGGGGATTCGCCGGCCGCGCGAACGCGAGCAGATCGTGGACCGTCGATTCGATGCGCGCCAACTGACGCGTCATCTCGTCGAGGATGGGCGTGAGCGCGGGATCGTCGCCGATGCGCCGCCGGACGAGGTCGAGCCCGTGCGTCACGCCGATGACCGGGTTCTTGATCTCGTGCGCCAGCCCGCTGGCGAGTTCGCCGACGGTCGCGAGTTGCGACGCGCGTTCGATCTCACGGCGGTGCATCTCGGCGACACTCGACGTAGCCTCGGCGAGCCCCCGCGTCATTTCATTGAAAGCGTGCCCGAGTTCGGCGACTTCGTCGTGTCCACGCACGGGGATGCGCACCGACAGATCGCCTCCCGCGACGCGATGCGCCGCGAGCGCCAGGCGGCTCACCGGCGCGACGATCTCACGCGCCACGAGCACGGCGGTCCCCACCAGCACCGCCGCGAGAAGGAGTTCGAGCAGCAGCGACAGGCCACCCAGGCGGCGTAACGGACGCAACGCGTCCTCGGCCGAGACTTCGGCGACGAAGTACCACGACGACTGCGGGATGTCGCTCACGGCCGCGATGCGCTCCTTGCCATTGCCATCGTGGTACCGCGTCACGGACTCCGCCGTGGGTGACAGCACCGGATGGAACACCGACGTCCGCTCGTCAAACGTTGCGTGCGGCACGGAGGAGACCAGCGTCTTTCCGGTGGCATCGAAGATGATCCCCTCGATCCCACCTTCCCGATTGTCCGGCAGTTGCAGAAATGCCGCCATCGAGTTGCGGCGAACGGTGGCGACCACGTACCCCGAGGTCACGGAATCGCGGCCGATGATGGGCATCACCATGCGCAGCGCGAGCGGCCCGGCTTCGTCCTCGGAACCCTGCACGAACTCGGCGAACCCGGCCCGCACGTGGCTGACGGGCGGCGCACCCCAGCTCAGTGACGTGTCAGTGGCCGCGACGAGCCGGCCATCCATGGAGAACAGCGCCAACGCGTCGAAGGCGCGCATCTCCTGGCGTGCGCGCAGGAGGTACCTGCGCACGGCGTCCGTGGACGGCGTGGGCGCGACGGTGCGGGCGGCAGGGGACGAACGCACCTGCTGGACGGCGGCCACGAGCAGGTCGTTCCCCGTCGCGATAGCGCGCAACGTCTTGAGGCGTTCCTGGATGCGATCGCCGACGTGCTGCGCCTCGAGGCGTGCGTACGCGACGAGAAACTTCTCGACCAGTTCCTCGATGATCGTCGCGCTGCGTTGGTAACCGACTGCATTGGTTACGAGGACAGGCAGCAGCGAGAAGAGCAGGAACCACGCGAGCAACCGCCGGTTGAGACGGCCGTAGACGCGCTGAACCCACGTGGTGCCGCGTGGGACCGGCTCCTGCTCTATCATCGGGCCTCCGGGGCTGCCGAGGATCATTTGAGCCCGCATTCAGAAGGGGCTTACTGCAAGATGAGCGCCCATCCCTGAGCGGGTCCGACTGTGATGTTTTGTAAGGACTTGCGTGCTCGCTGAGTTCTGCCTCGGTTGGTGATATGCCCCACTATATCGGCCAAGTGAACTTGACAAGTGGGGGATTTCCCCCACTTCGTGTGCGGGAATCTCTGCTTTTGTAATTGGCTCAAGTGGCCGATTATCAACGCATTACGAGATTATGTTCGGCTCGGCGCGGTGTTTGCATCGTATAACTACGGAAAAACGGACAATCTCCTGACCGACGGTGACTCCGTAGTTACCACCACTCTCCACAGGAACCTGTAGACCACTTATGGACGATTCCTCTCCGACTCCCGCTACCCCTCCGCAAGAGGAGGCGCCCGACGCCGGCACGATCGATCGGCGTGGGTTCCTGCACAAAGTCAGCACCGTCAGCGTTGGGATCACCGCCTTGGCGGTTGGTGTCCCGGCGGTCGGTGCCTTCGTCTCTCCCGCGCTTCCCAAGAAGCCGGTGGACGACTGGATCAAAGTGGCCGACGACGTGGCCCTCATCGACGTTGGTGAGCCAGTGCGCGTGAACTTCGTGAAGACCGACCAGGATGCCTGGATCGAGACGCGCACGCTGAACGGTGTGTGGCTCTTCACGGAAGACGGCGAGAAGTTCAAGGCCTACAACGCCAAGTGCACGCACCTTGGCTGTTCGTACGTGCACGACAAGGAGAAGAAGGCGTTCTACTGCCCGTGCCATCGCGGCCAGTTCGACATCAAGACCGGCAAGGTGCTCGACGGTCCGCCGCCGCGCGGGCTGGACGAACTGCAGGTCGAGATCCGTGACAGTGCCGTGTATGTGAAGTACCGTGACTTCCGCCTCGGCATCGCCGAGCAGGTCGCGAGCTGACCATGGCCACCCCATTCAAGTGGCTCGACGAGCGCGTTGACCTCGTCGGCGTCCGCAAGGCCCTGCTCGACCGCAAGATGCCGGGCGGCCTCACCTGGTTCCACACGCTCGGCAGCGCCACGCTGACGGTGTTCGCGGTGCAGGTCGTGACGGGCATCATCCTGGCGATGTACTACTCGCCGTCACCGGATCACGCGTACGACAGCATCCGGTATCTGCAGGATCAGGTGATGAGCGGCAGCGTGCTGCGCGGCATCCATCACTGGGGCGCGTCGGCGATGGTGGTGCTGGTA
>CAIRBD010000584.1 GCA_903876745.1 uncultured Gemmatimonadota bacterium | reverse complement strand
CGCTATCACTAACGTGACAGCGGTATTCGGAATCACAGATATGTTCAGGTTTGATCTCTCCCCGTACCCCTGAATGGGCACGGATCATAGAGATCGCCTCGCACATCCTTGATCTCGTAATCAGTTATCAAATAGCTCGTTATTTCGTGGCGCTTTCCGCGCCAGCCCCCCAGTATACCAGCCCGCTACCTGATCTGTCAAGGGCTTTTCGAAACTTCTTCGAAACTTTTTGCCCGGAGACACATCGCCGTCCGAAGACCGCCGGCCGCGTCCCGCGCCAGACCGGAAGGATTCGGGCGGGGTCCGTATACTACCAAAACGCCCCACGAAACGCAACCCCCCGCGCCACACGAGTTTCCGGACCTGAGCACCGCCGTTCCCCGCCCCGTTGCAAGCGCCGCCGCGCGCTACATGCGCGGCACGAAACCGTGCCCCTCACTCGTCTCCGGGGGACTCCGCGCGGTACCACCACGCGACGCCGAGCAGAAACGCGCCGACGGCAAGATAGCTGCCGACGCGCAGCGCGACGTTGTCCACCGCGAAGACGAAGATGAGCGCGTCGAGCGCCGCCGCGACCGCGGACGCGAGTCCCAGCTGACGCAGCACGTGCACACCACGCGCGCGACCGAGGGCGATCGCCGCAACGCCACACACCGCGAGATACACGACGAACAAGAACGTGGAGGCGTCGCGATCGAACGCATACGAGAGCTCGACGGCGCCCCACGCGAATGCCGAGACGGCAGCGGCGCACGCGGCGAGATGACGACGGCGCACGCCGACGTCCTTCAGCGTCACGTCGTCATCGATCCCCCACTGCATCGCCAGCGCCGCGCACAGCACGACCGCGCCGCACGCGAGCGACGCGCTCGTGAAGAACGGCATGTTCGAATAGCCGCGCGCGACGACCGCGTACAACGCGAGGCTCCACGCCGCGCCGAGTGCGACGGCGACCGACGCGTGCATGCGAGGAAGCGCCGCGCGCCGCGCCGCGATGGCGAGCGCCACAGCGAGGATCGCGAGCGCGATCGGGCGCATCGTGCCGTGTGTGGCGAGCGAGACGGCCCATGCGGCGAACACACCACCGAGCGCGGCCAGCAGTTCGCGTCGCCGCGCGGTGTTTGCATATGCGGCCGTTGCGTAGAGCACCGCCCACGTCACACGGACACCGGCGCTGGCCATGCGCTCGCGCGGAAGCGCGGTGAACGGTTCGTTCACGAACAGCCCCGGGAGTACGAGCGCCGCCGCGAGCCACTTCCCTTCGGTGACGCGTGCCGGGAATCCGCGCACGACGGCCAGCGCCACCACGGCCCCGCATACGGCGACGGCGATGCGCGCCGGCGCGAGCAGAACATCCGGCGTTGCGCTCAGCAGCGCCAACGACAATCCCGCAAGCACCGTCGCCGCGACGGCGACAGCCGGGCGCCGCGGATCGTTCGGCCAAGCGAGCGCGAGCACCGCCACGCTCAACGCGAACACGGCGGCGACGGTGTTGCGCATCAGCGGCACGCCGGCGTCGTACGAGCCGACTGCGGCCCAGTAGACGAACGTGCCGGCGATCGTGACGATCACGCCGATGCCCCACGCCCGACCACGCATGCTGCGCGCCGCCGCAGTCATCACGGCGAGTCCGTACGCCACGAGCGCCGCATCGACGCGCGCGCCGGTCGTGAGCACGAAGGGTGCGAGCATCGCCGATCCGAAGCCGACGGCGAACACACTCTCGTTGGCGTCGGCGAGGGCTAACGCCGCGAGGGCGATGCTCCCCGCGTCGGCGACGACCAACGCGACGAGCGTCGGCACGAGGTGCAGTGCGGGACCGGCCCCCCATGCGACGACGTGCAGCGACGCGAGCGAGAGCGCGAGCAGTACGTCTCCGAAGCGCGGATCGCGCGCGCGCAGTCGCCAGCCGATGCCGGCGAGCGCCGCCGTGAAGAGCGCGCCGAGCGCGACGCGTACCTCGGGGCCGAGCAGGTCGTGCGCGATGGCCCACGAGACGAGGGCGCCGAGTCCCATGATCACGGTGAGCGCGCCGAGGGCGAGTGCACCGTAACGACCGATGAGTTGTTCGAAGCCGGGGCGGGCGTTGGTCGCGCGTGGCGAGCCCGCGCTGCGGGGCGCCGGCGGTTCGCTCGGTGCAGCGGGAGACGGTGAGGGCACCGCATCCGGCGACAGCGCGCGCGGCACCTCGCGCGCGACCCGTTGCAACTCGGATCGGGCGTCGGCGACTTCCCGCGCGAGGCGCGCGAGCGTCTCCTGGAGTACGACGACGCGGCGCTCGAGTTCGCGGTCCGACATGCGGCAAACTTGCGGGGCGCGAGGACGCGCGGG
>CAIRBD010000583.1 GCA_903876745.1 uncultured Gemmatimonadota bacterium | reverse complement strand
CGCGATGGACAGCATCGCCATCCGCCTGGGGCCGGAGTTGAGCGAGGGGCGCGCGCCGCTGCTGGCGTCGGCGGCGGTGGGCGCGCTCGAGGGGATCGTCGAGCGCGAACGGCTCAACCTCATCAACGCCCGCGCCGTGGCACAGGGGCGGGGCATCGCGCTGCTGCAGGGCGACGAAGGCGCGCCGCCGCACCCGCGCGCGCTCGAGGTGCGCATCACCGCCGGCGGCGATACGATGCGCGTGGGTGGCGTGGCCGCGCTCGACACGCCGCCACGGCTGACGCGCATCGGCGACTTCCACGTGGACGTCGCACCGCGCGGCACGCTGCTCGTGCTCACCAACGCCGACGTCCCGGGCGTCATCGGCCGCGTGGGCACGGCACTCGGCAACGCCGCCGTGAACATCGCCGAGTATCACCAGGCGCGGCTCGCGCAGGGCGGCGACGCGCTCGCCGTGATCTCGGTGGACGGCGCCGTGGGCGAGGACGTGCGCCGCGCCCTGCTCGCGCTCCCCGACGTGCGCACGGCCACCGTCGTGCAGTTCGCCGGCACCGCGTGACCCGCGTGCCGCGCGCATGAGCACCGCGCTCGACCGCGACCAGGCGGTACGCGAATCGTACGCGCGTGACGCGTCAGGTCTCTGGCGCGTGCCCGAGAGCGTGGCGCGCCCGTCGAGCGCGGAGGAGATCGTCGCGCTGCTCCGCGGCGCGACCGCAGACCGCACGTACGTCACCACCGCCGGCGCGCAGACGAGCACCACCGGCGCGTCGATCAGCGACCGCGGCATGGTGATGTCCACGCGGGCGATGGCGCGCATCCTCGATGTGGACGCCGCCACGATGACGGCGCGCGTCGAGCCGGGCGTGCTCCTCGGCGACCTGCAGCGCGCCCTAGCGGGCAGCGGGCTCGCCTTCGCCCCCGATCCGACGAGCGACCAGGAATGCACGGTCGGCGGCGCCATCGCCTGCAACGCGTCGGGACCGCGCACGCTGCGCTACGGCGCAACACGCGCCCACGTGCGCGCCCTCACCGTGGCGCTCGCGAGCGGCGAGGTGATCGACGTGCGGCGTCCTCTCGTCGAGAAGAACGCGGTCGGGTATCCGCCGGTGCAGGACCTCGTGGACTGGTTCGTCGGGAGCGAAGGCACGCTCGGCGTGATCCTCGCCGCCGAGCTCGCGCTGATGCCGCGCCCTGCGCGCGAAGTGGGGTTCGCCATCCCGCTTCCCGACGAAGCGAGCGCGTTCGCGTTGATCCTCGCCGCGCGCGACAGCAGCGCGGTCCACCCGCGGTGCCTCGAGTACTTCGACGGCCCGAGTTTCGCGATCGCGCGCGGCGACACCGGCGATGCCGGCTGGGCCGCGACCTCCGGCGCGATGGTGTACGCTGAGGAGACCACCGACGGCGATGACCCGCCGCTCGACGCGTGGCTCGCGCTCGCCGAACGGTTCGGCGGCCGCGACGGCGACGTGCGCGCCTTCGAGGGCGACGCCGCCATCCGCGAGGCGCGACGCCTGCGGCACGCCGTTCCCGCCACGATGCACGAACGCGTGGCGCCGTTCCTCGCCGCCGGCGGACGGCGCGTCTCCACGGATTGGGCCGTGCCCTATCGCCGAGCCGCCGAGGCCGTGGCCATGGCGCGCCGGCACGCCGCCGATGCGGGGATCACGCCGGGCATCGTGTACGGCCACCTCGGCAACGGACACCCGCACCAGAACTTCGTCGCGCACGATCCCACCGAGGTGCGCGCCATCGAAGCCGTGGTGGAGCGCACGTTGCGCGACGTGCTGGCGATGGGCGGCACCGTCTCGGCCGAGCACGGCATCGGCAAGATCAAGGCACGGTGGCTCCCGCTCCAGCTCTCGGGGCTGCAGATGGGTATGTTGCGTTCGATCAAGCGCGAGCTCGATCCGCTGGGGATCCTCGCGCCGGGCAATATTCTCGGGACGCCATCGTGACTCCGCGCTTCCTCTCGGTGGTGCTCGACGTCGATTCGACCCTCAGCGGCATCGAGGGGATCGAGTGGCTCGCGGCGCATCGCAACGACGCCCTGCGCGAGTTCGTGGAGCGGCGCACGGCCGACGCGATGGCCGGGCTGCTCCCGCTCGACGCCGTGTACGGCGAGCGGCTCGATTCCGTGGCGCCCACCCTCGCCGAGCTGCAGACGCTCGGCCTCGCCTACCGCCGCAAGGTCGCGCCCGGCGCGGCCGACGCAGTGCGCGCGATGCAGGCCGCCGGCGTGCGCGTGGTGATCGTGAGCGGCGGATTGCTGACCGGTGTGGAGTCGCTCGCCGAGATGCTCGGCATCGACGCCGCCGACGTGCACGCCGTGCGCACCCTGCACGACGAGCGCGGGTTGTACGACGGATTCGACCACCTGTCGCCGCTCACCACGCAGGAAGGCAAGCCGACGCTGGTACGCACGCTCGGGCTCCCCGCCCCCGTGCTCGCCGTGGGCGACGGCAGCACCGACCTCGCGATCCGTGTGGCCGGCGCCGCCGACGCGTTCGCCGCGTTCACGGGGTTCGTGAGCCGCCCCGCGGTCGTCGCGGACGCCGACCACGTCGTCGGATCGTTCGCCGACCTCACGTCGCTCGTCCTCGGAGACACCGCACCGTGACCGCGTTCGGCACCTTTTTCGTTCCCGGCCCCACCGAAGTCCGCCGCGACGTGCTCGAGGCGATGACGCAGCCGATGATCCCGCACCGCAGCGCGGCGTTCGAGACGATCTTCGCGCGCGCGCAGCGCGGCCTGCAGCACGTGTT
>CAIRBD010000582.1 GCA_903876745.1 uncultured Gemmatimonadota bacterium | reverse complement strand
CGCAGAGTTCGTGCGCGCCGGCGCCACCGTGCACTGTCTCGACCGCGACGCCGACGCGGTCGCCGCGGCGGCGGCATCGTTCGGCCCCACCGCCTTCGCGCATCGCTGCGACGTGAGTGACGCGGCGTCGGTGCAGGCGGCGTTCGCGGCCATCGAAGCGAGCGGCGCGCTCGGCATCCTCGTGAACTGCGCGGGCGTCTCGCACATCGGCAACGTGGAGACGACGTCGCCCGAGGATTTCGAGCGGCTGTTCCGCGTGAACGTACAGGGCACGTGTCTGTGCACGCGCGCCGTGGTGAGCGGCATGGCGGCGCGCGGGTACGGCGTGATCCTCAACATCGCGTCCATCGCCGCGTCGGCGGGGCTCGCCGACCGGTTCGCGTATTCGATGACCAAGGGCGCCGTGCTCGCGATGACGATGAGCGTGGCGCGCGACTACGTACAGAAGGGCGTTCGCTGCAACAGCATCTCGCCGGCACGCGTGCACACGCCGTTCGTGGATGATTTCCTCGCCAAGAACTATCCCGGCCGCGAGGCCGAGGTGTTCGCGAAGCTCGCCGCGTCGCAGCCCGTGGGGCGGATGGGACGCCCCGACGAGGTGGCGAGTCTCGCGCGCTATCTCGCGAGCGACGAAGCCTCGTTCGTGACCGGCACCGACTACCCTCTCGACGGCGGCTTCCTCCGCCTCCACGGCTGACCCCATGCGACTCACACGATTCGGCCCCGCGCACGACGAACACCCCGCCATCGTCGACGCACACGGCACACGGCGCGACGCCACGGCGTTCGGCGAAGACTGGAACGAAGCGTTCTTCGGCAGCGACGGCCCGGCGCGGCTCGCGGCGTGGCTGCACGAGAACGAACGCGCCCTGCCCCGCGTGGCCGACGACGCGCGATGGGCTTCATGCATCGCGCGTCCGTCGAAGATCGTGTGCATCGGTCTCAACTACCGCGACCACGCGGCGGAGACCGGTGCGAAACTTCCCACCGAGCCGATCCTGTTCGCCAAGGCGACGTCGTCGCTCGTGGGGCCGTACGACGACCTGTGGATGCCGCCCGGTTCAGAGAAGACGGACTGGGAGGTGGAACTGGCCGTGGTGATCGGCGCGCGCGCCTGCCTCGTGAGCGAGGGTGACGCGATGGCGCACGTCGCGGGCTATGCGCTGCACAATGACTATTCCGAGCGGCACTATCAGATCGAACGCGGCGGGCAGTGGTTCAAGGGGAAGAGCTGGGACACGTTCGCGCCGCTCGGACCGTGGCTCGCCACGCCCGATGAGATCCCCGACCCGCACGCGCTCGGCCTCTGGCTCGACGTGAACGGCGAGCGGGTGCAGAACAGCCGCACCGATCAGCTCGTGTTCGGCGTGCCCGCGCTCGTGAGCTACGTGTCGCACTTCATGACGCTGCTCCCGGGCGACGTCATCTCCACCGGCACGCCCGCCGGCGTGGGGCTCGGGATGAAGCCGCCGCGCTATCTGAAGCACGGCGATGTGGTGGAGCTCGGCGTGGACGGACTCGGCACGTCGCGGCAACGCATCGTGGCCTGGGACCAGCGTCCGGTGGCCTGAGCGGTGCGCATCGACGCGCACCAGCACTACTGGCGCTATGACGCCGTGCGCGACAGCTGGATCACGCCGGAGATGGGGGCGATCCGACGCGACTTCTTGCCGGCACAGGTCGCGCCGTTGCTGCGGGCTGCCGGAATCGCCGGCGTGGTCGCTGTGCAGACCGATCAATCCGAGCAGGAGACCGACTTCCTGCTCGCGCTCGCCGCGGACCATCCCTTCATCAAGGGCGTGGTGGGTTGGGTGGACCTGCTCGCGACGGACCTCGAGGCGCGGCTCACCCGCTGGCAACACGAGCGCGCCCTCAAGGGATTCCGCCACATCGCGCAGGGGGAGCCGGACGACTTTCTCGCGCGCGAGGACATCGCCCGCGGCGTCGCGGCGGTCGGCAGGAGAGGGTACGCGTACGACATCTTGATCTACCCGCGCCAACTCGCGGCCGCGCAAGCGCTCGTCGCACGCTGCCCCGACGTGCGCTTCGTACTCGATCACTGCGCCAAGCCGCCGATCGCCGGGGGCGATCTTTCCGCGTGGCACGACGGACTCGTGCGGCTCGCCGCGCATCCGAACGTGATCTGCAAACTCTCCGGGCTCGTCACCGAGGCGGACCATCGCTCGTGGACCGCGACCGAACTCGCGCCCGCGCTCGACATGGCGCTCGCGGCGTTCGGCGCCGACCGCCTGATGTTCGGCTCGGACTGGCCGGTGTGCCTGCTCGCCGCGCAGTATTCCACCGTGCACGACGTGATCATGGCGTGGGCCGGACAGCTGTCGGAGGACGAACACGCCGGCATCTTCGGCGGCACCGCGGTGCGCGCCTACCGCCTGGAGGAGTGAGATGGACCTCGCACTGCGCGACAAAGTCGTGATCGTGACGG
>CAIRBD010000581.1 GCA_903876745.1 uncultured Gemmatimonadota bacterium | reverse complement strand
GCCGATGTCGCCGCATCGGATGCCGCGATGCTCTGGGCGCCGAACTTCTCGCTCGGCGTGCACCTGTTCACGCGCCTCGTCGAGGAGGCCGCGCGGCTCATCACCGCCGCGAACGCCGGATTCGACGCACATCTCGTGGAGACGCACCACGCCGCCAAACTCGACGCGCCGTCGGGAACGGCGCGCCTGCTCGCGGCTCGCGCCGAGCCGGCGCTCGGCAAACCACTCCCTACGACGAGCGTGCGCGTGGGGCACGTGCCCGGCACACACGAGATGATCTTCGACGCCGCGTTCGAACAGATCACACTCACGCACACCGCGCGCGACCGCCGCGTGTTCGCCGCCGGAGCGCTTGTGGCGGCGCGGTGGATCGTCGGACGCCGCGGCGTGTTCACGCTCGACCACCTCCTCGGGACTTCGACATGACCCGCTCCCTCGCCGGATGCAGCACCGCGCTCGTGACGCCGTTCGCGGCCGACGGCAGCGTGGACGTCGTCACGCTCGGCGCGTTCGTGGAGTGGCAGATCGCCGAAGGGATCGACGGGCTTGTGCCCGTGGGCTCCACGGGCGAGGCGGCCACGATGACGCTCGAGGAACGGCTGCTCGTGGCGCGCGTCACGGCCGAGCGCGCGAACGGGCGCGTGCCTGTGATCGCGGGCGCCGGCGGCAATGACACGGCCGTCGCCATCGCCACGTCGAAGGCGATGGCCGGCACCGGCGCGACCCACCTGCTGCACGTGTCGCCCGCCTACAGCAAGCCGCCGCAGCGCGGCATCCTCGCACACTTCCGCGCCGTGGCCGATGCGTCGCCGCTGCCGATCGTCGTGTACAACGTGCCGGGCCGCACGGCCAGCAACGTGGAGGCCGAGACGACGCTCGCGCTCGCCGAGCATCCGAACATCTGCGCCGTGAAGGAGGCGTCGGGAAACCTCGCCCAGATCAGCGAGATCATCCGGCACGCTCCCGCGGGCTTCGAGGTGCTCTCGGGCGACGATGGGCTGACGCTCGCCGTGATCGCCGCAGGGGGCCACGGCCTCATCTCGGTGGTGTCGAATGCGGTGCCGCGGGCGATGGCGGCGCTCTGTCGCACCGCCGCGGCGGGGAGCGCCGTCGACGCGCGGGCCCTGCATCTCAAACTGCATGCGCTCTGCCAGTCGGCGTTCTGCGAGTCGAATCCGATCCCCATCAAGGCCGCCGTGGCGATGCTTGGCAAGATCGAGAATCGCCTCCGGTTGCCACTCGTCGCCATGGACCCCAAGCACGAGCCGCGTCTGCGCGCGAGTCTCGTCGATGCCGGAGCACTCGCCTCGTGACGCCCATCGCTCCCGGGCAAGCCGACGCCCAAGCGCTCCTCGATCTCGAGGCGCGCATCGAGGCGTTGTTCGCCCTCGCCCCGGGCGTCGTACCGGCAGCGGCCGGCGAGACGATCACCGAACTGCTCGAGGCGCTGGAACGCGGCGCGCTGCGGTCCGCCGCGCGCGGAAAGGACGGCGTCTGGCGCGCCGTCCCCTGGGTGAAGCGCGGCATCCTCGCCGGCTTCCGCTTCGGCAAGCTCGCCGACCTGTCGCCGCCGGGCGGCGCGTTCACGTTCATCGACAAGGACACGATCCCGCCGCAGTGGTTCTCGCTCGCGCAGAACGTGCGCATCGTGCCGGGCGGCTCCACCGTGCGGCGCGGCGCCTACATCGCGCCCGGGGTCGTGTGCATGCCCCCGATGTTCGTGAACGTCGGCGCGTACGTCGGTGCCGGCACGATGATCGATTCGCACGCGCTCATCGGGAGCTGCGCGCAGATCGGCGCGCGCTGTCACATCAGCGCGGCCGCGCAGGTGGGCGGCGTGCTCGAGCCCGTCAACGCGAGTCCCGTGATCATCGAGGACGACGTGATGATGGGCGGCAACACGGGCGTGTACGAGGGAACGGTCGTGCGCAGCAAGGCGGTGCTCGCCGCCGGCGTCGTGCTCACGCGCGGCACCCCCGTGTACGACCTCGTGCACCAGACGGTGTACCGGGCCACGAAGGACGCGCCGCTCGAGATCCCGTCGGGCGCGGTCGTCGTGCCCGGCTCGCGCGCGGTGAAGGGCGGCTGGGCGGCGGAGCAGGGGCTGGCGCTGCAGACGCCGGTGATCGTGAAGTACCGCGACGAGAAGACCGATCTCGCCACGGCGCTCGAAGGCTGGCTGCGGTAGCATGCGCGTCGCCGGACGGCTGCAGGTCCCGGGCGACAAGAGCATCTCGCACCGCGCGCTGATGCTCGCCGCGCTGGGCGACGGCGCGTCGCGCATCGTGGGGCTGCTCCCGTCGGCCGACGTACAGAGCACGGCGGGCATGCTGCGCGCGCTCGGCGTGCACATCCCGGAGGTCACTTCCGATGCGATCGTCGTGCGCGGCGTGGGGCTCCGCGGGCTGCGCGTGAGCGACGGCGACCTCGACGGCGGGAATAGCGGGACCACGACGCGCTTGATGGCCGGCATCCTCGCCGCGGCACCGTTCGCGTCGCGCGTGATCGGCGACGCGAGTCTCAGCAAGCGGCCCATGCAGCGCGTCGCGAAACCGCTCACGGCGATGGGGGCGCGCTTCGAGTTCGCCGACGGCGATGGGCTGCCGATGACCATCCACGGCGGCGCGCTGCGCGGCCTCACCTGGTTCAGCGAGACGGCGAGCGCGCAGGTGAAGAGCGCGATCCTCCTTGCCGGCCTCGTCGCGGGCGTCCCCGTGGAGGTGCACGAGCCGGCCGCGACGCGCGATCACACCGAACGCATGCTGCGTGGCCGCGGCATCGACGTGCGCAGTGACGAGGGCGTCGCGACGCTGCTCCCG
>CAIRBD010000580.1 GCA_903876745.1 uncultured Gemmatimonadota bacterium | reverse complement strand
CGAAGCCCGGTTCGGCCCGCGCCGAAGCCCGGTTCGGCCCGTGCCGAGCGAAACGACTACCTTAGCGCGATCCCCAGTTGAGCAACGGCAGGATCGGATGCTCCTTCGCGTCGGCCACGATGTTGATGAGCCCGATCTGCACGCCGTTCAGCGAACGCGCGTAGTTCACGATGCCCAACGTGAGCCCGGTCTGCGAACCCTTGATGTAGTTCGATACGGACACCGACGCGCCGGTGAAGCTCCCCTCCTCGATGCGGAACTGCGCCGGCGCGATGACGAGCGCATTCGCGTGCTTGGCTCCGACGAAGAGCGCGGCGAATCCGCCCTCGAGCGTCGGCGAGCCGACACCGACCGCGGCGATCGCGACGCCGCGGATCGTGTTCCCCGCGCCGACGCCGATGCCGCCGACCGCGAGGCCGTCGACGCGGCCCCCCGCGCCGACGCCGACGCCGCCCACGAGCACGCCCTTCACGGAGCCGCCGGCGCCGACGCCCACGCCACCCACCGCGATGCCCGTCACGTTCCCGCCGGCGCCCGTGCCGATGCCGCCGATCGCGATGCCATGCACGTTGCCCCCGGCCGCCGCGCCGATGCCGCCCACGAGCAAGCCGGTGGCGTTGCCGCCGGCGCCCACGCCGATGCCGCCGAGCGCGATGCCCTCGACGCTGCCGCCTGCACCGAGTCCGATGCCGCCGAGAGCGATCCCCTTGAGGGTGCCGCCCGCGCCTGCGCCGACGCCACCGATGGTGAGCCCGGTGATGTCGTGGCCGGCGCCGACACCCAATACGCCGAGGGCAAGGCCGTCGACGTCACCCGCGCCGGTCATCGGCAGGCCGAGTGCCAGTCCCCTCACGCGCCCGCTCATCGGCTCGTAGGGCGTCCAGATGGTGACGTTCGCGCCGTTCACCGTGCCGAGGCCGCGGTCCCGAAAGTTGAGACGCACGCCGTTCACGTTCGGGTAGTCGCCGATCGAGAGGATGGGGCGCGCGGGGCTCTTCTCCTCGCCCTGAGCGAGGGCGGTGGAGAGGGCGAGCGGGAGCGCCAGCAAGACAGACAGAAGGCGGCCGTGCGAGGCGTATGACGGCAGGCGGAATGACATGAGCGAGACTCCTCGTGCTGGGTGGAAGCGGTTTCCCTCCCTACGGACCACGCTGGTGAGGGGTTTCGCCCGGTGCCGCGAAGGGTATCTTCGCATCCAATCCTGATGACGAGGTTCCTGATGCGCCGCGTTGTATCACTCGCAGTCGCACTTGCGTTCGCCGCTCGTACGCTCGGAGCGCAGGGGGAGGCGAGCCCGGATACCAACTACACCTTCACGCGCGCCATGGTCGCCGCGCGCGATGGTGTGAAGCTGAACACGGTGTTCTACGTGCCGAAGCACGCCAGCGGTCCGCTGCCGATCCTCTTCGTGCGCACGCCGTACGGGGTGCCGGGGCCGATGTTCTGGCCGAGCAAAGCGTACGCCGAACTGCACGCCGACGGCTACATCTTCGCGATGCAGGACATCCGCGGGAAATACGAGAGCGAGGGGACGTTCGTGATGCAGCGTCCGCCCCGTCCCGTGGATGCCGGCGGTCGCGGCGCGATCGACGAGAGCACCGATGCATATGACTCCATCGACTGGCTCACGAAGAACATCCCCAGCAACAACGGCCGCGTGGGGATGATGGGCGTGTCGTATCCCGGGTGGACGGCGGCGATGGGGATGCTCGATCCGCATCCCGCACTGAAAGCGGTAAGTCCGCAGGCGAGCCCGAGCGACATGTGGGTGGGCGACGACTTCCACCACAACGGCGCGTTCCGTCTGAGCTACGGCTTCGAGTACGCGTACATGGTGGAGAACTCGAAAGGCGGCTCGCAGTTCGAGTTCGAGAACTTCGACACTTACGAGTGGTACCTCAAGCTCGGCGCGCTGGGCAACATCCAGAAGAACTACCTCAAGGACAAACATCTCCCCACGTGGGACGACTTCCAGACGCACCCCAACTACGACGCGTTCTGGCAACAGCAGGCGATGAAGCCGTATCTCACACGCGTGACGGTGCCCACGCTCAACGTCGCGGGCTGGTGGGACCAGGAGGATTTCTACGGGCCGGTGCACATCTACCGTACGCTCGAGAAGAAGGACATCAAGTCCAACAATTTCCTCGT
>CAIRBD010000579.1 GCA_903876745.1 uncultured Gemmatimonadota bacterium | reverse complement strand
GCGCCCCGGCATCGTGCGGCCGGTGAACTCGTCGACGATGAGCACCTGCCCGTCCTGCACGACGTAGTTGACGTCCTTCTCGTAGAGCGCGTGCGCCTTGAGCAGCTGGTGCACGATATTGAGCTTCTCGCTCTTGAGCGCGTACTCCTTCTCGATCGCCTGCCGCGCCGCGAGGCGCTCCTCAGCCGACATCTCGTGGTCCTTCTCGATGCGGCCGATCTCGCCGGCGATGTCGGGGAGCACGAAGGCGTCGCGGTCGCCGGGCGACATGAAATCGACGCCGCGGTCGGTGAGGTGCACCGTGTGCCCCTTCTCGTCGAGCACGAAGAGCAGGTCGTCCTCGATCTCGCGGAACGCCTGCTTCGACGCCGTCAGCTTGCGGTCGGCAAGGTGCTCGAGCTCCATCTTCTGCACGAGCTGCTTCACGCCCTGCTCGAGCATCGCCTTCATCAGGCGCTTGTTCTTGGGATTGCCCAGCTGCGCCTGGTAGAGCGCGAGCGAGGCGGCCGCCTCGTCGCCGGCGGCGAGTGCCTTCTCGCCGTTCGCCACGAGCTCACTGGCGAGCTCCGTCTGCCGGCGCACGGCACGCGCCACGGCGGCGTTGTGCAGGGCGTAGTCGGCGTCGGACTCGTTCCCCACGGGGCCCGAGATGATGAGCGGCGTCCGTGCCTCGTCGATGAGCACGGAGTCCACTTCGTCGACGATGGCGAACGTGTGCGGACGCTGCACGCGCTGATCGAGCGACACCACCATGTTGTCGCGGAGGTAGTCGAACCCGTACTCGTTGTTCGTGCCGTACGTGATGTCGCACTCGTACGCGGCGCGGCGCTCGAGCGTGCCCGGCTCGGTGTCGTCGATGCAGCCGACGGTGAGGCCGAGGTACGAATAGAGGTGCCCCATCCACTGCGAGTCGCGGCGGGCGAGGTACGAGTTGACCGTCACGAGGTGCGCGCCGCGGGCGGGGAGCGCGTTCAGGTACAGCGGAAGCGTGGCGACGAGCGTCTTGCCCTCGCCGGTGGCCATCTCGGCGATGCGCCCGAGGTGCAGCTCGATGCCGCCGATGAGCTGTACGTCGTAGTGCACCATGTCCCAGGTCATCTCCTGACCCGTGACCGACACCGTGGAGCCCACGAGGCGGCGCGCCGACTCGCGCACCGTGGCGAATGCCTCGGGGAGGATGTCATCGAGCGTGGCGCCCAGCGCCTTGCGATAGTCCCGCTCGAGGCCGCCCAGCCCGTCGGCGCCACCGAGCTCGCGATCGATGGCCTCGCGCTCCTCGGCCTCGGCGGCGTGCTTCTTCTTGTCCTTGAGCGTGTCGATACGCCCGCGCAGTTCCGCGGTGCGCTCGTCGATGATCTTCCGGAACTTCGCGGTCTGCCCCTTCAGTTCGTCGTCGGAGACCGACTGCAGGCGCGCGTATTCCTCGTTGATCTCGTCGACGATCGGCTGCACGCGCTTGCGCTCGCGATCGTGGCGCGTCCCGAACACCGTCGACATTAGGGTCTTCAACATTCCCAGCCTGGCTCCTTTATCGGTACAGGTCCGCGGCGGCGATGTAGTCCGCCACCGCGTCCGGAACGAATCCACGAATCGACTTCCCTTCCCGCACCCGCGTCCGCACTTCGGTGGACGAGACGTCCACCCGGCGCGTGGTCAGCGCTCGCACACCCTCCGGCACCTTCGCGCTCTCACCGACCCGCGTGAGGACCACGACCTGCGCCAGTTCCATCACCGCGTCCGGCTCCCGCCACTTCGGCAGGGTCGCCACCACGTCACGTCCCAAGAGCAGGAACAGTGCCACGTCTCCGGGCCATCGCGTTCGGAGGGCACGTAATGTGTCAACCGTGTAAGATAACCCGCCCCTCTCCATTTCGATGGGATCGACGGCGAAGCGGGGATCCCCGTCGATCAGCCGCTCGACCATCGCCGCCCTGTGATGCGCGGCGGCCGCTGCCAGTCCGGCCTTGAGCGGCTGCTCGGCCGCCGGGACGAAGTACAGGCGGTCGAGCGCGAGCGCCTCGAACGCGTCGCTGGCCGCGAGCAGGTGGCCCACGTGCGGCGTGTCGAAGGTGCCACCCAGGATGCCGATGCGCGTCATCGGCGCGTCACGCCGGCCGGCCGCTCAACGCGGCGGCGCGGCACCGGCGGGCTTCTTCACGCCCGGCAAGGTGGGGACCACGGGCTTGGCCTTGGATGCGTCCGAGCCGACCTCGTCGGGGCAGAGCTTCGCGACGTCGACATCGCCGGGATACGCGCCGTTGAGCGCGACGCACATCTCCTTAGCCTCTTCTTTGTAGTTCATCTCCGGACGGCGGTACACCTCCACGATGCGCAGCATCGCGTCGCGTGACCGCTGGGTGCTCGGGTAGTTGCGGACCACATCCTTGAGGTAGATCAGCGCCGAGTCGAAGGCACGGCGGCGCACATAGTGCAGCCCCGTCTCGTAGTCCTTGGTCGCCAGCATCTCGTCGACCTTCGCGGCCCCCTGCTCCGCCTTGGGCTTGAACGGCGAGTCGGGATACACGCTCACGAGCAGGCGGTACTGCGTCTGCGCCATGGTCGCGTAGGTCGGATCGAGCGACGGATCACGCCACATCTTCAGGTACGAATCCCCCGCCGCCAGCAACGCCGCCGCGGCGAGCGAGTCGTCGGGGAACGACTCCGCCAGCCGCGCATAACTCTGCGCCGCGAGCAGGAACTCCCCCTTGTTCTCGTGCGACTTGCCGAGCAGGTAGTGCGCCATCGGCAGCAGGGTGTCGCGCGCCGTCAGGTCGGTGGTCAGCTTCTCGAAGCCCGTGATGGCGTTGTCCCACCGCTTGCTCTCGAACTCCTTGAACGACGCCTTGTAGAGCGAGTTGTTCGACGGATACTTCTTGAGCTGGAAGCCGCGATTGCACGCGGCGACGGCCAGCGACGCGAGGATCACGAACGAGAGGAAGCGCCTGGGGGAATGCATCCGTTTGATACCCGGGGAGACGTGCACGGTTTCGTCCGACAAGGCGCTCATCGCGGGTCCATCCGCGAGGTGCCGACGAGCGTACGGAAGTACTCGATGGTCCGTCGCACGCCTTCGCGCACGTCCACCTTGGGCTCCCAGCCGAGCATCGTCCGGGCTCGGGTGATGTCGGGCTGGCGCACCTTGGGATCGTCCTCTGGCAACGGCTTGTAGATGATGGGCGATGTCGCCCCGGTCTGCTCGACGACGATCTCGGCGAGCTGCTTCACGGTGTATTCCACCGGGTTGCCGATGTTGGTCGGCATCGCGTCGCCCTTCATGAAGAGACGGTAGATCCCCTCCACCTCGTCCTCGACGAAGCAGAACGACCGGGTCTGCGATCCGTCGCCGTAGATCGTGATCGGCTCCCCGAGGAGCGCCTGCACGATGAAGTTCGAGACCACGCGACCGTCGCGCGGGCGCATGCGGGGACCATAGGTGTTGAAGATGCGCACGATGCGCGTGTCCACCCCGTGATACCGATGGTACGCCATCGTGATCGCCTCGGCGAACCGCTTGGCCTCGTCGTACACGCCGCGCGGCCCGATGGGGTTCACGTTGCCCCAGTACGACTCGGGCTGCGGGTGGACGAGCGGGTCGCCGTACACCTCGCTCGTGGAGGCGAGGAAGAACCGCGCCTTCTTGGCGAGCGCGATGCCGAGCGCGTTGTGCGTGCCGAGCGAGCCGACCTTGAGCGTCTGGATCGGCAGCTCGAGATAATCGATGGGACTCGCCGGACTCGCGAAGTGCAGCACGCCGTCGAGGTCACCCGCGACGTATGTGTACTCGGAGATGTTGTGCTTGACGAACGAGTACCGCTCGTGCCCGAGCAGATGCGCGATGTTGTCGGGGTGGCCGGTGACGAAGTTGTCGAGACCGACGACCGAATGACCGTCGGCGAGGAACCGCTCCGACAGATGCGAGCCAAGGAAGCCCGCCGCTCCCGTGATCAGGACCTTCACGCGCGCCCCCGACCCATCGAGCGGTAGGTGAAGCCCAGTTTGTGCATCTTGTCGGGATCGTAGAGGTTGCGTCCGTCGATCACCACCGGCGCGCTCAGCGCGTGGCGGATGCGTTCGAAGTCGGGGAACCGGTACTCGTTCCAGTCGGTGACGATCACGAGCGCCGCGGCGCCGGTGAGCGCATCGTAGTTCGTCTTGGCGTACGTGATGCGGTCGCCCAGGCGGCGGCGCGCCTCGTGCATCGCCTCGGGATCGTGCGCCACCACCGTGGCGCCGGCCGCAAGGAGCTCCTCGATGAGCGTCAGCGCCGGCGACTCGCGCATGTCGTCGGTCTGCGCCTTGAAGGCGAGCCCCCACACGGCGATCGTCGCGCCCTGCAGCGCGTCACCCATCACCGCGTGCAGCTTCTGGAAGCAGCGGTGCTTCTGCGCCTCGTTGGCGTCCTCGACGGCGCGCAGCACCCGCATCGGCGCGCCGCGGTCCTCCGACGTGTGCAGCAGCGCCTTCACGTCCTT
>CAIRBD010000578.1 GCA_903876745.1 uncultured Gemmatimonadota bacterium | reverse complement strand
GGCGACGAAGTCGAAGTGGCGCTGGATTCGGTAGAGGACGGTTCCGGTGAGACGCGCCTGTCGCGCGAGAAGGCCAAGCGAGCCCGCACCTGGACCCGCCTCGAGACCGCGTTCAATGAACAGCAGGTCGTCACCGGCATCATCAACGGCCGCGTCAAGGGTGGCTTCACGGTCGAGATCGAGAACGTCCGCGCGTTTCTGCCCGGCTCGCTCGTCGACGTGCGCCCGGTGCGCGATCCGTCGTACCTCGAGGGCAAGGTCCTCGAGTTCAAGGTCATCAAGCTCGACCAGAAGCGCAACAACGTCGTCGTCTCGCGCCGTGCGGTCGTCGAACAGGAATACAGCGCGGAGCGCTCGGCGCTGTACTCCTGCTCGACGACCGCACGGCGGGACACGACGACGTTGTTGCGCTTCTGATCGAGCTTGATGACCTTGAACTCGAGGACCTTGCCCTCGAGGTAGGACGGATCGCGCACGGGGCGCACATCGACGAGCGAACCGGGAAGGAACGCGCGGACGTTTTCGATCTCGACCGTGAAGCCACCCTTGACGCGGCCGTTGATGATGCCGGTCACGACCTGCTGTTCGTTGAACGCGGTCTCGAGGCGGGTCCAGGTGCGGGCACGCTTGGCCTTCTCGCGCGACAGGCGCGTCTCGCCGGAGCCGTCCTCAACCGAATCCAGCGCCACTTCGACTTCGTCGCCAGCGACGACTTCGATCTCACCCTTCTCATTCTTGAACTGGTCGATCGAGATCACCGCTTCGGACTTGAGTCCGGCGTTGACGATCACGTAGTCCTGGCCTACTTCGATGACCAAGCCATTCAGGATCTGACCGGGGCGAAAGCGCTGGTTAGCCAGACTCTCTTCGAACATCTGGGCAAAAGATTCCGTCATGTGATGTGTTTCCGTGGGACACCGCGGTCCCGTTCAATCCTCGGGCCCGGCCGGCGTATGTTCCGGGGAGGGGCGGATGCCGAGGGGTTATCGCCAATAAAAAATCAGGGCCGGACCCGTGTCCTGCCCCACCTATCAACACCGGTGCACGGGCCACCGGCCGGAACGCGCCCTAGAGGCGTCGCCGCGCGAGTGCAAGCACGCGCGCAACGATCTCTACAGGGCTCACGCCCGTCGAATCGAGCGAGATCGCATCGGCCGCAGCCACGAGCGGTGCCAGCGTGCGGCTGGCATCGCGGTGGTCGCGCTCGGCGATCTCTCGCGAAAGGTCGGCGAGACTAACAGATAGACCCTTATCTTTCAACTGCTTATAACGCCGATGCGCCCGTTCCTCGGCCGTGGCCGTGAGGAAGATCTTGAGCGTTGCCGCCGGAAATACCACGGTGCCCATATCGCGCCCGTCGGCCACCAGGCCCGGCGCCGTGGCGAAGGCGCGCTGGCGCGCCAGCAGCGCGGCGCGCACCGCCGGATGGCGGGCGACGACCGAGGCCAGGTTGCCGGCCTGTTCGGTGCGGATCAGGCTCGTCACGTCCTCGCCCTCGAGCAGCACCCGCTCCTCGCCCGCGGCGTCGGCGCCGAATTCGAGCGCCATGCGCGCCGCGAGCGCCGCGTGCCCGGCGGCG
>CAIRBD010000577.1 GCA_903876745.1 uncultured Gemmatimonadota bacterium | reverse complement strand
GTCTGCCAGTTCCGCCACTTTCGCGTCCTGCAATCCTAATACGACAAAGCGCCCGCGACCGTATCGGCCGCGGGCGCTCGTCCAAGCTCACGCGCCGCGGTTACTGCCCCACACGTAGGTTGACCACCCGGCTGAACGGCTCGTTGTTGCGCCCATCGATGGCGCGCAGCTTGAGCCCCACGTAATCGCCGTCCTTCAAGCCCGACAGCGCGCGCATCAGGTCGGCGGCGTTCTTCACCGGCCCCTTCACCTTCTCGGGGAACAGGATGTCGGTGATGATGTCGTTCGGCGCGAGCTTCTGGTACGCCGGACCGTTGCGCTCCACGTCCTTCACCATCACGCCCGTCGCGTTGTCGCTGAGCTGGTTGGCCTTGATCACGGCCGGCGAGAGCGCCTCCACCGTGAAGCCCAGCTTCTTGGCCGCCGCGGCGGGCGCCACTTCCACGTCGCCCGCCGGATGCACCGTCGCCGCCACCGCCTTCGCGTCGCCCGGCGCTTCCATCAGCTTCACCTTGTACGTCCGCTTCTCGCCGTAGCGCACGCCTTCCATCTCGATCGTCTCGCCCGGTTGGTGCGAGCGCACGATGCGCTGCAGCGTGCTCACGCGGTCCACCGGCTTGCCGTCGGCCTTGAGGATGATGTCGCCCGACTCCATCCCCGCCTTCTCGGCCGGCCCGTCGGGCGGGCTGAAGCTGCCGATCTTCACGCCGGCGATGTCCTTGAGCTTGTTCACGGCGGCGTCCTCGGCGTTCACCTCGCCGATCGTCGCGCCCATGATCGCACGCCGCACGCGGCCGTGCGCGATGATGTCGTCCATCACCGTCTTCGCGAGCGTGATCGGGATGGCGAAGCCGTAGCCCGTGTAGGTGCCCGTCTGGCTGGCGATGGCGCTGTTGATGCCCACCACCTCGCCGCGGATGTTCACGAGCGGACCGCCTGAGTTGCCCGGGTTGATGGCCGCATCGGTCTGCAGGAAGTCCTGGATCGCGAGGCGGTCGCGGTTGAGCGAGGCCAGTTCCTGCGACCGTCCCTTCGCGCTGATGATGCCGGCCGTCACGGTGAAGTCGAGGCCGAGCGGATTGCCGATCGCGAGGGCCCATTCGCCCACCCGCACCTTGGCGTCGTCGCCGAGCGCGACGGTGGGGAGGTCCTTGGCGTCGACCTTCAACACGGCCACGTCCGTCTGCGGGTCGCGGCCGATGATCTTGGCCGTGAACGAGCGCCGGTCGGTGAGTGTCACCGTCACTTTGTCGGCGCCTTCCACGACGTGGTTGTTGGTGAGCACGTAGCCGTCGGCGGTCACGATGAAGCCGGAGCCCGTGGACTCCTGCGGGCCCTGGCTGCGCGGATCCTGGAAGAACTCTTCAAAGCCCTGCATCCCGGGCGGCAACTGCCGCTGACGGCGCGCATCGACCGGCTTGGGGTCACGCTGCGCGAGGATCGAGACGACGGCCGGCGTCACGTGCTCGGCGATCGCCACGAAGGCGTTCGACTGGTCGGCGAGCGGCTGCACGGCGGCCGAGAGCGGCTTGCCCGAGCCCTTGCTCTGGGCGGCGACGATGCGCGTCCAGTCCATCGACGACGCGAACAGCACGCCGGAGAAGAACGCGACCGCGGTGATGGCGATGATCTTTGGCTTGTTCAGATTGAGGCTCATGGCTGGTGTCCGTTGCTTCGGGTGACGCGTTATTAGACCCCGGGGCCGCACGAAAAGTTGCCGATACGAGGCGACGGCCGACAACGGGAATCTATTGTCAGCCGTCGTGTTCGGGGCGTCGGCGTCGGCGCCCCGCGGTCCCGGACTACTTCTTCTTCTCGTCCACGATCTCGTAGTCGGCTTCGACCACGTCTTCCTTCTTGGGCTCGGCGCCTTCCGCTGGCGCGCCGGCGGCGTCGGGTGCGGGCTGCTGCGCCTGCGCCGCGTACACGGCCGTCCCGGCGGCCTGGAACGCCGCGTTCAGCTCCTCGAGCGCACCCTTGATCTCGTTCATGTCGTCGCCCTTGTGGGCGCGACGGGCCCGTTCGACGGCCGCGTCGAGGCGCGTCTTGAGCTCGGCCGGCACTTTGTCGGCCCACTCCTTCGATTCCTTCTCCACCTGGTACGCGAGCGTGTCGAGGCGGTTCTTGGTGTCGATCTCCTCGCGCTTGCGCTTGTCGTCGGCGGCGTTCGACTCGGCGTCCTTCACCATCTTGTCGATCTCGGCGTCGCTGAGGCCGGACGACGACTCGATGCGGATCTTCTGCTCCTTGCCCGTCGTCTTGTCCTTGGCCGTCACGTGCAGG
>CAIRBD010000576.1 GCA_903876745.1 uncultured Gemmatimonadota bacterium | reverse complement strand
GGTCGCAGTACCTGCGAAGACCTGCGGCGTTGTTGCAGTGGCAGTATCTGCCCCCATCTGAGGCGTCGTTTGAGCCTGAGGTCTTAGTACCTGCGTAAACCTGCGGCGTTGTTGCAGTGGCAGTATCTGCGCCCATCTGAGGCGTCGTTCGAGCCCCCAACGCAAAACGGGGCCGCCCGAAGGCGACCCCGTCTTGTTCGAACGAAGAACCGAGCTTAGCAGCCCGGGCCGGCGAGCGCCGCGCCCTTACCAGCACGCGACAGGCACTCGGCCTGCGGGATCGGAATGACCTTCGCCACGAAGTGCTTGTTCACGCCCGACGAGATGTCGAGCGGCAGTTCGCTGAGCAGGTTGTACTTGCGCATGTCCACCCAGCGGATGCCTTCGAGCATGTTCGAGTAGCGCTTCTCGTACAGGATGCCGTGCAGGATCGCCGAGGCACTGCTCGCGGCGGTCAGCGTGGTCGGCGCGAGGCCGCCCGACACGGTGCGCAGCACGTTGATGTCTGCGATGGCGCCCGCGGCGTTGCCGGTCGCCAGCTTCACTTCCGTGTCGAGGCCGATGAGCTCCTCGTTGCGGATCGACGCGATGCTCGACGCAGGCGTCGGATACAGCGAGAAGCGGAGCGACGACGACACGCCAAGGCCCTGCGGCGCCTGGCGCAGCGTGCCCGTCACGAGCTTCGCGGCATACCGGTTGTCCGGCGTGCCGTCGCCCTTGTTCGTCACGTCCGTCTGGAACGACATGTGCGCGTACAAGTCCTGGTTCGTCGTGAAGTTCAGACCGTTCGTCTGGTCGCTCGCGGCCGCGGAGAAGATGTGGTACACCCCCACGTCCAGCGCCGCACGGCTCGACGCCGCCGTGTTCAGGTACGACTTGCTCAGCGCCGTGGCGGCCAAGCCCCAAGCGGTCGCGGAGTTCGTCGAGGCGGCCCAGTTGACCGCCGCACGGGCCTTCAGCGCCTGCGTGTACGTCGCGAACGTCGCCGGCGTGTTGAAGCCGGTGAATCCGCTGTGCAGGGTGAAGGGGAACGCACTGCCGCCGGCGGCCAACTGGGTCGCGGCGTCGTCGAACGTGGCCATGATGTACTTGTACGTCGAGTCACGCGACACGAACGGCGCCAGCGCGGCGGCGTCGGCCTTGATCTCGACCACCGCGCCGAGCGAGTCACGGGTCCACAGCTCTTCGTACAACGTCTCGGCTTCGAGCGTCCTCGCGAAGCCGAGCGCCGCAGCCTTCTGCGCCGTCGACAGCGTTGTCGCCGAACTCACCGTGTTCTTGAAGTTGTACAGATTGCGGAGCGTGTTGTACTCGGTCGCGAAGTTGCCGTTATAGAAGCCCGCCGGGTCGAGCACCTGCTGCCCGCCCACGACGATGCCGATCAGGCCGTTCTGCGTATACCGGGCATCCGTCGGGAAGTAGAAGTACCCTTCACGGCCGAACACGGCGGCGTTCTGGATGATGCTTCCCCGGTCACTGCGGAAGTTGGACTGCAACCCGGTCGCCAGCAGCTGCAGTGCC
>CAIRBD010000575.1 GCA_903876745.1 uncultured Gemmatimonadota bacterium | reverse complement strand
TGCCGATGGTCGCGGTCTGCCCGGCCATCGTCCACTCGCCGCCGATCTGGCGGCGCGCGCCGATGGTCTGCGCGGCGTCCTCGATGATCGGCATCCCCGGCACGAGGCGGCGGATCTCCTCGACGGCCGCGATCTGCCCGAAGAGGTCCACGGGGATGATCGCCTTGGTCTTGGCCGTCACCGCGGCGGCCGCGAGGTCGGGGCGGATGTTGAACGTCCTGGGGTCGATGTCCACGAACACCGGCGTCGCGCCGACGTTGTGGATGGTGCCCGCCGTGGCGAAGAACGTGAACGGGGACGTCACGACCTCGTCGCCGCGCCCGATGTCGAGCGCGCGCATGGCGAGCAGCAGCGCGTCGGTGCCGTTGGCGCAGCCGATGGCGTGCTTGGTGTGCGAGAGGGCGGCGACATCGGCCTCGAGCTTGGCGACCGGTGCGCCAAGGATGAACGCCTGATCGTCGATCACGGGCATGAGCGCGGCGAGCACGGCGTCCCGGATCAGGGCGTGCTGGGCGCGCAAATCGAGCAAGGGTACGGACATGGGCGGAAGAGGGCTAAAGTGGTTCTGATACAACTGTTAAAGCTCGCCCGCTGGAGGGGTGAAGTCAACGAAACACGGCGGGATTCTCCTCGGAGAACCCCGCCGTCCGGCAACCGGTCACCCGGCGGCTATCCCTTGAGCGGCAGCGAGACCTCGGTACCCGTGCGCGCCGACTCGTAGATGCCCAGAATGAGTTCGAGCGACTTGCGCCCGCCCCGGCCGTCCGTGTCGGCCTTGGTGTTGCCACGCAGCGCCGAGAGCACGTTGCGGTAGTACCCCTCGTGCCCGAAGCCGTACACGTTCGGCGGGTTCGTTGCGGCCGTCTCGATGGCCTTGTCGTCGTCATCGTAGTCCGCGAACAGCCAGTGATCCACACGGTTCACCGCCGTGCCGCCGATCTTCACGGTGCCCTTCTCCCCGAGGATGGTGATGGAACCCTCGAGGTTCTTTGGGTACGTGAGCATCGTGACGTCGATGCTGCCCAAGGCGCCGTTGCGGAACTTGAGGATCGCGAGCCCGCTGTCCTCGGCCTCGATGCGGCGGGCGAGCGTGGCCGTCTTGGCCATCACGCTCTCCACCGGCCCCACGAGCCACTGCACGAGATCCACGTAGTGCGACGCCTGATTCATGAACGCACCGCCGTCGAACTCCCAGGTGCCGCGCCACGGGGCCTGATCGTAGTACTCCTGCGGCCGCGTCCAGCGCACGGTGGCGTTCGCCATGTAGATGCGGCCGAACCGTCCCTTGTCCACGGCGCGCCGCACGAGCTGGATGGCCGGATTCAGCCGGTTCTGCTTGACGACGAACAGCTGCACGCCGGCATCGTCGCACGCCTTCACGAGCGCGTCGGCACCGGCGAGACTGATGGCCATCGGCTTCTCGCAGATGACGTGCTTCCCCGCCTTCGCCGCGAGGGCGCCGTGCGCCGGGTGCAGCCCGCTCGGGGTCGCGACCGTCACGATGTCGCACGGCACCTCGCGCAGCATCGTCTCGTACGCGGTGAACGACGGCACGCCCAGCTCCTCACCGGCCGCCGTCGCGCGCTCGGCGACCGAGTCGCACACCGCGACGACAGAGAGACCGTCGACCTTCGCGATGGCGTCGAAGTGGTTGCTACTGATGCGGCCGCAGCCGACCAGGGCGACCCGAAAAGACGGTCCGGTGCTCATCGTTCCTCGTCGGTCAAGCGTTCGACCTTCTCACCCTTCTTCGAATACAGTTTGCCGCACGCCGGGCACGTGAGTTCCATCAATCCTTCGTCGAGGCGCACGCCGCACTCGCACACCCACCCGCGGATGCGCGCCGGCACGCCGGTCACGAGCGCGTGCGCCGGCACGTCCTTCGCCACCACGGCGCCCGCACCCACGAAGCAATACGCGCCGAGCGTCGTGCCGCACACGACGGTCGCGTTCGCGCCGATCGAGGCGCCGCGCCGCACGAGCGTGCGCTGGTACTCGGATTTGCGGGACACGTGACTGCGCGGATTGATCACGTTGGTGAACACCATCGACGGACCGCAGAACACGTCGTCCTCGAGTTCCACCCCTTCGTAGACCGAGACGTTGTTCTGGATCTTCACGTTGTTCCCGATCTTCGTCCCGCCCATCACCACGACGTTCTGCCCGAGCGAGCAGCGCTCGCCGATCACCGCCCCGGGCATGACGTGACAGAAGTGCCACACCTTCGTGCCGGCGCCGATCACGGCGCCGTCGTCGACATAGGCCGACTCGTGGATGAACGGAGCGTCACTCATCGGATGATCATCTCCTGCCATTCGTGGATGGATTTCACGCCGGCCGCGCGCGACTTCAGCGAGACGATCGCGTCGCAGGCGGCGTTGGCCGCGCTCAGCGTCGTCGTGTACGCGATGCGGTGGCCGATCGCCGCCTGCCGCAGCGAATAATCATCCTTCTGCGCCCGCTTGCCGAGCGGGGTGTTGATGAGCAGCTGTACGTCGCCGTTCTTGATGAGGTCGATGCCGTTCGGGCGCGCGACGCTCACCTTGTGCACCTGTCCGCACGGCACGCCGCGCTCCCGAAGGTAGCGCGCCGTGCCCTCGGTGGCGACGATGGCGAAGCCCATCTCGTGGAACCGGCGCGTGATGGCGACGGCCGACGGCTTGTCGTGGTCGTTCACGGTCACGAACACCGTCCCCGTGAGCGGGAGCCCGTTCCCGGCGGCGAGCTGCGCCTTGGCGAACGCCGTGCCGAAGCTGTCGGCCACCCCCATCACCTCGCCCGTGGACCGCATCTCCGGGCCGAGGATGGGGTCGAACTCGCGGAACTTCGAGAAGGGGAACACCGCTTCCTTGACCGCGACGTACGGCGCGATCACTTCCTTCGTGAATCCGATGTCGGCCAGCGTCTCGCCGAGCATCACGCGCGCCGCGTACCCGGCGAGCGGCACGCCGATGGTCTTCGACACGAACGGGATGGTGCGGCTCGCGCGCGGATTCACCTCGAGCACGTACACGATGCCGTGCTTGATGGCGTACTGCACGTTGATCAGCCCCACGACGCCCAGTGCCTTGGCGAACGCCACCGTGTGCGCGCGCATCACGGCCTGCTCTTTCTCGCCGATCAGGTACGGCGGCAGCACGCACGCCG
>CAIRBD010000574.1 GCA_903876745.1 uncultured Gemmatimonadota bacterium | reverse complement strand
TTCGTGCCGTACCTGCTCACGATCTTCTTCTTCATCCTCTTCGCCAACCTGCTGGGGCTCGTCCCCTACATGAGCACGGCGACGGGCAACATCGCCGTGACGGCGACGCTGGCCATCATCACGTTCCTCGTGATCGAGATCGCCGGCATGAAGGCGCTGGGGAAGGGCTACATCAACACGATCATCTTCTGGCCGCACGACATGCCGTTGCTGATGCGCATCCCGATGTCGCTCATCCTCTCGCCCGTCGAGTTGCTCGGCAAGTTCACGAAGCCGTTCGCGCTGACGATCCGTCTGTTCGCGAACATGACGGCGGGGCACATCGTCGTGCTCGCGTTCGTCGGGATGATCTTCACGTTCCAGAGCTACGTCGTGGCGCCGCTGCCGCTGGCGATGGCGGTCGCGATCATGTTCCTCGAGATCATGGTGGCGTTCCTGCAGGCGTTCATCTTCACGTTGCTGTCGAGTGTCTTCATCGGGCTCGTCAGGGAGTCGCACCACTAGAACGACTACTGACGTTGACGGTTGACAGTTAGCGGTTAACCGTCAACCGTCAACGGCTTTTGTAGTTGTAGGTCTCCGTGCGGGGTCCGCTCACCCGCCCGGATCTGTAACCGGGCAACGCGCCCGGTGAATCCCGTTGGGCCCCGGGGTCCGTCGACGGGAAACGGCCGGCAGCACAGGCCGTGAGGCGGCAAGGCAGTCTTACCGATCCACCATTGGAGCTTCACCATGACGCTGTATCCGCTTCTGCAGGTCGCCGGCGAGTTCAACAAGAGCTATCAGGGCGCGTGGGCGATGATGGGTGCCGGCATCGGCGCCGGTCTCGCGATCATCGGTGCCGGCCTCGGCATCGGCCGCGTGGGCGGCCAGGCCGTCGAGGGCATGGCCCGTCAGCCGGAGATCGCCGCGCGCATCCAGACCGCCGCGCTGATCTTCGCCGCGTTCATCGAAGGCGCCGCGCTGTTCGCGGTCGTCGTCGCGTTCAGCATCCAGGGCAAGTTCTAGTCGTTGGCGGGTGCGCGGCCCCGGGGCCGCGCACCCGCGACACTCTCACCAACCGGGTTTTCCGATGCGTTCCATGTTCTCCCGCGCCGCCGCGCTTCTGCTGATCGCCGCGCCCCTGTTCGCCCAGGAGGGTGAGGCGGCCGCGCCGCCGAGCCTGCTGTCGCCCAACACCGGCCTGATGGTGTGGACGCTGGTGATCTTCGCCATCGTGTTCGTGGTGCTGAAGAAGTACGCGTTCGGCCCCATCACGGCGGCCGTCGAGGCGCGCGAGAAGGCGCTGGAAGCGGCGATCGCCGCGGCGCAGACCGACCGCGAGGAAGCGGCGAAGCTGCTGGAGCACCACCGTCTGCAGATCGAGGCGGCGCGTGGCGAGGCGCAGGCGCTGATTGCCGAGGGGCGCAAGACGAGCGAGCAGATGAAGAACGACATGCTCGAGGCGACGAAGGCGCAGCAGGAGGCGCTGATGGAGCGGGCCCGCCGCGACATCGAGACGGAGAAGACGGCGGCGATCGACGAGCTGCGCCGCGAGGCGATCGACCTCGCCCTCGCCGGCGCGGGCAAAGTGATCGAGAAGAACCTCGACGACGCGGCCAACCGCGCGCTCGTGGAGCACTACCTCAAGTCGATCGGGACGCGCTGATGCGCGACGAATCGATCGCGAAGAACTACGCCGACGTCTTGCTCACGCTGGCGCGCAAGGCGAACGCGGCCGACGAGTGGGCGGTGCTGATCCACGCCATCGCCGGCGCCGTGGAGCAGGACAAGACGCTGACGCGGTTCCTCGCCGCGCCGCACGTGAGTCAGGAGGCGAAGATCGCCATGCTCGGCAAGGCGCTCACGGGGCGCGCGCCGGTGCCGTTCGTCCGCTTCCTCCAGAAGCTCGTCACGAACCGGCGCCAGACGCTGATCCCCGAGATCGCGACGGCGTACGGGAACCTGCTCGACGCGGCCGAGGGGCGCGTGCACGCGCGCGTCACGCTGAGCCGCGAGACGCCGGAGGCCGAGGTGCAGGCGATGACGGCGGCGCTGTCGGCGGCGCTCGGCAAGCAGGTGGTGCCGCACGTGACGGTGAACCCGAAGATCATCGGCGGCATCGTGGTGCGCGTGGGCGACACGGTGATGGACGGCTCGGTGAAGCGCCGTCTGGAGAAGCTGCGCGGGCAGATGGTGGGGCGGTAAGGCGGCGCCTCCGGGCGTCCGCAGGAAGTCCGGGGCCGCCTCGCAGGGCGGCTTCGTTCGTTCCCGGGGTGGCGGCTCCTAGTATTCGGTCGCTCCGACCTGCAATTTGACGGCGATGGCCGACTCTCCTCTCGACCGACGCGGGTTCTTCGCGCAGGGCTTTCGCCAGCTGGTGTCCAAAGCGGCGGAGGTGGTGGGGTCGCGCGTGTCCGGTGGCGAACACATCCGCCCGCCGGGCGCGATCACGGAAGCGGCGTTCCTCGGCGCCTGCACGCGATGCGGCGAATGCGTGAAGGCGTGCCCCGTGAATGCGATCACGCTCTTGAGCACCGACTACGGCTTCGCGTCGGGGACGCCGGTGCTGCGGCTCGACACGCAGGCGTGCGCGATGTGCGTGGACGTCTCGTGCGCGCGCTCCTGCCCGACGGACGCGCTCGAGCTGCCCGGTTCGTGGCGCGACGTGCGTATCGCGCGGATCACGATCGACGCCGACCGGTGCGTGACCTGGCGCGACGTGAGTTGCGGGGTGTGTGCGCGCGTGTGTCCGGCGGGCGAGGACGCGCTGCGCATCGACGCCGACGGCCATCCCGTGCTGGGCGCCGCGTGCACCGGCTGCGGCAGCTGCATCAATGCGTGCATCACAACGCCGAGTTCCATGTTGCATTCGCCCCTGGGGGGGTACTGATGAGCGGAAAGACAGAGGTCCGAGTAGTGCAGAAGCCGTGGGGGCACGAGACCATCTGGGCCCTGACGGAGCACTACGTGGGGAAGGTGCTGCACATCAAGGCGGGCGAGGCGCTCTCCGTGCAGTACCACAACACGAAGGACGAGGTGATCCACGTGCTGCGCGGCGAGATGATCTACCGCATCGCCGACAAGCCGGGGGACGCGCTGCGCGAGGTGACGCTGCGCGCGGGGGAGAGCTACCGCAACGAGCCCGGGCACGTGCACCAGATGCAGGCGGTGACCGACTGCGACCTGCTCGAGGCGAGCACGCCGCACCTGGATGACGTGGTGCGACTGCAGGACCGCTACGGCCGCGAGGGGACGAGCGCGCCATGAAAGTGATCATCCCGCTCGCGGGGAAGGGGACGCGCCTCCGCCCGCACACGCACACGGTGCCCAAGCCGATGCTCAAGGTCGCCGGGAAGCCGGTGATGGACTACGTGCTCGACGACGTGCGCAAGCTCGGCAGCGTGACGG
>CAIRBD010000573.1 GCA_903876745.1 uncultured Gemmatimonadota bacterium | reverse complement strand
TCGAGCGCTTCACGCGTCGGACCCGCGGTCACCACCACGCGACGTCCCGCGAGGTCGTGCGCGCGATCGAGCAGGCGCGCGGCGTGGGCGAAGATCGTCTCCGGTTCCGGCATCCGGCCCGCGCCGGTGCCTTCCTGCGGCGACGCGAGCGGTCCGACGTCGGGGCTGAGCAGATGGTAGCCGAGTGACGCGAGGTGCTCGACGTTCGCGACCGTCTGCTTGTGTGCCCACATGCGATCGTTCATCGCCGGCACGAGCAACACGGGCGCCTCCGTGGCGAGGAGGCAGGCGCTCAGCAGGTCGTCGGACCGGCCGGATGCGGCGCGCGAGAGGAAATCCGCCGTGGCGGGCGCGACCACCACGAGCTCAGCGGCCCGGGCCAGCGCGATGTGATCGAGCGCGTGCCCTTCGGCGATCAGTTCGGTATGGACGGGGCGCCCGGTGAGGGCCTCGAACGTGACGGCACCGATGAACTCACGGGCCGACCGCGTGAGGACGACATCCACGACAGCGCCGGCCTGCGCGAACAGGCGCGCGAGCCAGGCGGTCTTGTAACTCGCGATCCCCCCGGTCACCCCGAGGAGGAGCCGCCGGCCCTCAAAGGGGCGCACGGCCGTCGCTCTGGCGCGGGTGCGGGGTTACTCCGCGGCCCGGCGCCGCGGAACCACGCGATACTCGATGTCGCCGCCGGAGAGATTCTCGAGCGAGCGCGTCGTGAGCTTCTTCTCGCCGCTCTTCGAGCGGTCGCGAGGGAAGTCGTTGAGCACGCGCGAGAACTTCGCCGCGACGAGCACCGCGAGGTACTTGTTGGCGGCGTGGGTGGTGACTTCCTGGGGGGTGAATACTCGCATCGCTACCGTCCTTGGGTTGCAGCTAGGCTTTCGAAAAACTCGTGATCTCCTGCTCGAGCCGGTCGATGAGACCGGCCACCTGCACGTCGAGCCCCGTGATGCGCTCGCGCTTCCGCTCTTCCGCGTCGATGATCGAACCGACCCGCTCCACCGCCTCCTCCAGCGCGTCGTTGACCACCACGTAATGATAACGGTCGACGTCCTGCAATTCTGCCCGCGCGCTGTGCAATCGCGTCAACAGCGCCGCCCGGTCCTCCGTCTGCCGCGCCACAAGCCGCTGCACGAGCACGTCCACCGAGGGCGGCAGCAGGAAGATGAGCACGGCGTGCGGATAGGCGACGGCGAACTGCGCGGCGCCCTGCACATCGATGTCCATCATCACATGGCGCCCGGCATCGAGCACCGTCTGCACCGCCGACTTCAACGTGCCGTACCGCCGTCCATGCACCAGCGCGTTCTCGGCGAACTCGCCGCGGTCGCGCCGGTCGAGGAACTCCTGCTCCGTGAGGAAACAGTAATCCTCGCCATCCACCTCGCCCGGCCGCGGGGCGCGGGTCGTGCACGACACCGAGTACCCGAGCCCCGGACGCCGTCCCATCAACAGCTTCGTGACCGTCGTCTTGCCGCCGCCGCTCGGCGCGGAGAGCACCACCGGAAACGGACTCACTCGAGGTTCTCCACCTGTTCGCGGATCCGCTCCAACTCCTCCTTCACGAGCAGCACATCCTTCTGGATGGCCGCATCGTTCGCCTTGCTGCCGGTCGTGTTCGCTTCGCGAAGCAGTTCCTGGAGGAGGAACCCCAGCCGCTTGCCCACCGGTTCCCCGTCGCTCGCCAGCAGCGTGGCGCGGAACGCGGTGATGTGCGAGCCGAACCGGTCCAACTCTTCGCCGACGTCGAGCCGGTCGGCGAGAAAGGCGATCTCCTGCGCCAGCCGCTGCTCGTCCACCGCCACGCCGTCGGCGAGCACCTTCACGTTCTCGCGCAGGCGTTCCCGCTGCGCCAGGACCCGTTCCGGGGCCCGAGCCGCGATGCGCGTGACCGCCGCCTCGACCAGGGCAATCCGTTCACTGACGACGTCGGCCATGCGGGCGCCCTCGGACTCGCGCATCCCGGCGAGCGCACCGGCCGCCGCATCGACGACGGCGATGAGTTCGTCCACCGTCCCCTCGACGGCTTCCTCCGTGGCACCGCGCATGACGTCGGGCATCCGGAGCACCGTCGCCACGTCCACCTCGCCGCCCAGTCCGTACTTATCACGCAGCGACGTCAGGCGCGCGGCCGCCTCGGCGAACCGCGTTTCGTCGATCGCCGTGGTCGCGTCCGCCGAGCGCTCGATCCGCGCCGTCACCGACACGTGCCCACGGGCGATCCGTTTGCGCAACGCCTCGCGAACCTCCGGCTCCCAGCGCGAGAGCTCGTTCGGGAGCTTGAGGCTCGGATTGAAGAACCGATGGTTGACGGTACGCACCTCGACGGCCACGCGGATGCTGCCCACGAGGCCTTCTGCCGCGCCGAAACCGGTCATGCTTCTAATCATATAGAGCCAAGTAAGTTACTGTCCGGCAACGGCTTTGTAAACCGGGGCCTGTCAGTTCCAGAAGGCCCAGCGCACCCCGTAGAGGTTTACGATGCGCGGCATCACATATCCCGGATACGAGGCGTAGACGACCCCGACCGGGTTCCGGACCTGATACGTGATGGTGGCCTCGCCGATGCGCACCTCGAGCAGGCCGCCGATGACGCTATAACCGGACTGCGGCTTGGTGAGGAACGTCGAATCGGTGGGCACGAAGTACGATCCCCGGTACTCGTGCGTGCCTGCCACCAGCAGGTGGAAGTTGTTGCGTGGGAAGCGGCCCAGGAATCCCGACGAGAACTTGAGCGTGGTGCGGAGTTCCGACTGCGGACGGTAGGCGCTCGCTGTGGCCCAGTGCACCCCCTGCACGTCGAGTCCCCAGCCGAACCAGAGCGGCCCGTGGAACCCGGCCGTGATCCCCGTGACCTTGTTGTCGAGCACTCGGCGCAGCGCGGTATCGAGTTCGACGATGGGAGCCACGGTGGTCACGCCACGCGCGATCGATCCCACCGAGAACCAGCGCTCGCGCCACTTCACGGCCGCTTCGAGCCGCGTCGTGACGGTCGGAGGGATGTTGAACGTGTCCTGCGGCGCGACGCGGCTCCATGAGGCGCCAAGTTCGAGCCACGAGAAGGGGGTCAGCCGTGCGAAGGCGTCGGTGTGCGTCGTCTGCGGCGTGGAGCCTTTGCGCAGCGTATCGACGTGGGCGACGCGCTTGCCGGCGGTGTCGGTGTGCGTCGTGGTGTCGATGGTGAGCGCGTAGACGCTGGCGTCGGCGGTCCGGTCGAAGGCCGCGGCGAGGGACAGCCGCTTCCATCCCCACTCGACGCGCGCGCCGGGCGAGAACACGATGCGTCCGTTGATCGGACGCACGCGGTCGACGGTCGCGATCCGCAGGGCGCCGCGGTTGAATCCGGACGCGAACGTGTACTCGGTGCGTCCCACGGTGGAATCGATGCTCGCGCCGCGGCTCGACGAGGTCGTGCCGCTGTTCACCGGCGTCGTGAGGGAACTCGTCGCGACGCTGTCCTTGCCGCCCGCGCTGAACGCCGCGGCGATGAGTTGCACCCACGGGCCGTCGCGTGTGGCGTCGCGCCACGCCACACGCGCGTATCCCATCACGTCGGCCCCGCTGAGCGCGGGCATCGCGCCCGTGACCGGGTTGTCGGTGGTGATGAACCGGGTGCCTGCGGCGCGGTTCATCCCCTGCCGCAGGAACGTCGCATCGACGCTCCAGGATCCCTTGGCCCAGCCGAGCCGGCCGAACGCACCGAGGGCGTCGCCGTCGCTGCCGGTGCGCGAGACGGTGCTGAGCTGCTGTCCCGCGAGTTGAAAGGCGAGTCCGTTGTCGAACCGGCGGCCAAAGTAGCCGCGATAGAACTGCAGGTTCTCGCTTCCCGTCATCACGTCGGTGCGGGTGGACGGCGTCGTGCGCTCCACGCGCCAGGTGCGCAGATACACCCGCATCTCACCGGGCGCGCGCTCGACCCGCACGTCCTCCATCGGCCAGATGGGGATGGTGGCGAAATCCGGGAGGCCGCCGTTGCGCGCGCTGACCGGGTCGATGGCGACGCCGTCGATGAAGACGCGCACGCTCCCCGGGTTCCCGTACCACGCCGCGACCTGCGGTGCGAGCACGAACCCTGTCGTGAACATCGTGACGCCGGGCACGTTCGCGAGCAGGTCGCCCAAGGTCATGGCACCCGACGCAAACATCTCGTCACGATCCCAATGCCAACCGTTGGCGCCGATCTCCACCGTCTGCGGCTCGAAGGGGCGCGCGAGCGCCGTCTTGATCGTGTCCCGCGGGGCGACCTTCTTCCTGCCGACGGTGCTGTCGCTGGCGGTGGTGTCGCCGCTCGCAGTGGGAACGGCCGCGGAGGGAATCGCGCCCGTCGGCGTGGTGTTCGACCGTTTCGTGGAGTCCGCTGGGGCGGCGGGCATCCGCTTGGCGGTGTCGACGGGCGCGACGGGGGCCCGCTTGACCGTATCAGCGGGCGGCTTCACCGGCGGCGCCACCTGCGCGGCGGCGAAGGCGGGCACGAGCGCCGCGACGAGCAGCGCCCGCGCGAGGGCGCTCAGCGCGCCCTCCCCCGGACGAATTCCACGAACGTGCGCACAGGCGTTCCGGTGGGACCGCGAGGGATCGTCACCAGATCGCTTTCCGTGTACGCCGTGCCCGCCACATCCAGATGCACCCACGTGTATCCCTGCGTGAACTCGGCGAGGAAGAGCGCCGCGGTGATGGTGCCCGCGCCGCGGCCACCGGTGTTCTTGATGTCTGCGACGTCGGACTTGATGAACTCGCGGTACTCCGGCCACATCGGGAGCTGCCAGCCCGGCTCCCCGCCCTGCCGGCCGGCGGTCAGGACTTCGTCGATCATCTTCTGATCATTACCCAGCACCCCCACCGCCATGTTCCCCAGCGCGACGACCACGGCGCCGGTGAGCGTCGCCGCGTCGATCACCGCCTGCGGCTTGAACCGGGCGGCGTACACGAGCACGTCGGCCAGTACGAGGCGTCCTTCGGCGTCGGTGTTGATGATCTCGATGGTCTTGCCGTTGCTGGCGCGCACCACGTCGCCGGGGTTCATCGCCGTGCCGCTCGGCATGTTGGTGGTGCTGCCGATGAGACCGACGACGTTGATCTTCAGCTTCATGCGGGCGATGGCTTCCATCGCGCCGAGGACGCCGGCGGCGCCGCACATGTCGAACTTCATCCACTCCATGCGGTCGGCCGGCTTGATGGAGATGCCGCCCGAATCGAAGCAGAGTCCCTTGCCCACCAGCGCGACCGGCGCGGCGCCGGGTGCCCCGCCCTTGTACTCGAGCACGATGAGCTTGGGGTCCTGCGGCGTCCCCTGCGCGACGGCGAGGAAGGAGCCCATGTCGAGCTTCTCCAGCTCCTTTCGTCCCATCACGGTGCACGCGAGCTTGTGCCGCTTGGCGATCTCCTGTGCCGTCTGCGCGATGTAGTCCGGCGTGCACAGGTTGCCCGGCATGATCGCGAGCCGGCGGGCGATGCGCTGCCCCTCGGCCACGGCGCGTCCATTGGCGAGCGCCGCCGCGGCACCCGTCGTGTCGGCCACGCAGATCACCGCGGATGCGAGCGGTTTTTGGCGCGCGCCCGACCCGGCGACACTCTTGAGCTCGGCGTACTCCCAGCTGCCGAGCGAGGCACCGATCGCGGCGTTCTCGATGCCGCGTGCGTCGAGCGCGCCGGCCCAGAACGCCATGCGCTCGACGCCCATCGCGTTCGCCTTGCGTCCGGCGATGCTTGCCGCGCGCGTGACCGCATTCGCGTCGGTCGCCGCGCCCGTGCCGACGAGGAGCACGCGCTGCGGACCGCGCCCCTTGGCAAGGACGAGCATCGTCTCGTCCCGTCCTCCCTTGAAATCACGCTGCTTCACCGCACGCGAGAGCGCGCCGCCGGTGGCCTTGTCGAGCGCGGCGAGCGCACGCGGGAACTTCGCGGCCGAGCCGAGCGCCACGGCCAGGAGCGGCGTGGCGAGTCGGGCCGGATCGCCCGCGTGGGTGGAGAGCGCGATGGACATGATCAGGCCTTCATCCCGCTGATGATGGCG
>CAIRBD010000572.1 GCA_903876745.1 uncultured Gemmatimonadota bacterium | reverse complement strand
GTCGTCGTCGTCGAGGATGCCTCCGGCACCGGGACGCTGCGGGAACGTCCCCGACGAGAGGCCCACCACGAACACGTGATCGAACGCGCGCCATCCCGCGGCGAGCGCTTCGGCCACCACCACCCCGAAATCCGTGAGCGGCGGTGTGATCAGGTCCTGCTCCAGCAGCAGTTGCAGTCGCCCCGCGAACATCGCCGCATCCATCGGGGTGGCGTCGGCGTCGAAGGTGGAGAGCGCGTCGTTCCACGCGAGTGCGTAGCTCGCGATCTGGTCGCGCGCACGCACATCGGCCTGCCACACGTCGCTATCGGCGAGCGGCACCTCGAGGGCCGCAGAGATCCCCCACGCGCCGTCGGTGAGGGTCCGATGCACCCACGTGAACCACTCGGCGAGCGGGCGCGGGGCGTCGAGCTGGGCGAGCCGCGGCGCGAGCGCGTCCCACGCGGCGATGGTCGCGCGAACGGCGTCCGTCGCGGGAAGCGGTTTGCGATGCTCTTCGCCGGCATCGTCGCCGTTCTCGCGTTTCACGCAACGCTCGAGCAGCGCCGCGAACCCGTTACGCCAGTCGTCGCGTGACTTCATCTGCTTGGAGTAGCCGACGAAGTTCGCAACGGCCGGACTCACGCCGGTGGCCAGCAGCGGGTTCTCGGCGAATTCCACGATGCTGTGCCGCGACCACGCCTCCGCCGCGGCGGTCAACATCGCGCGCAGCGCGTGAGCGGGAGCAGTGTGTGCCAACCCCGTGCGGTGACGCGCTGTGACCGGCACGCCGAGCCGAATGAGCGCGGCAGACATCTCATTGACGAGCGGACGCGCCTGGCGGGCCGCGACGGCGATGCGCGTGGGATGCACGCCATCGTCGAGAAGTTTGCGCACGCGCACCGCGATCAACTCCACTTCGCGCGCCGCGTCGGGGGCTTCGACGAGTTTCACCGCGGGCGCGGCGCAGGCGCCGTCGGTGAACAGCGTGCCGGCGAACGTCGACGCGGCATCGGGCGCCACGTGCTCCGCGTGCAGATCGGCCGGCAACTCGAGTTGGGTCGACGTGAGGACCTCCACTCGGTCCACGGCCGGACTCGCCGAGAGTGCGCCGAGCAGGTGGCGCCATCCCCCGCGCAGGTCGGCGAGCCCCACGAAGCGCACGTCGCGGCGACCGCCGAGCCGCGCGGCGAGGCGGTCGGGATGCGCGGCGATGTCGAGTGCCATCCGCACCTTGGTGTCGCGTCCGTCGGCGCGCTGCGCCTTGGCGAGCGCAGCGAGCCACTCTGCATAGATGCGGGCGAGCACGCCGGCGCGGTCTGTGGCGAACGTGCCGACCGCGACCGACTTGAGAGCGGCGGCGAATGCCTCCGCGGTGATGCCCTCGCTGACGAGCTCGCCCATCAACCGGTCGATGGCGGGAACCCACGGCTCCGTACCCGACGCCCGCGTGAACACGGGTGCGCCGAACTTCTCGACGATCCCCGAGAGGATGGCGATGCGCTCCGGCTCTGTGACGGTCGGCAGCGATTCCGTGAGGCGCCACCGGTCGCCGATCTCGTTGAACAGGCAGATGGGCGGGTCGAACCACCCGGCCACGTTCTGCGAGGCGGCGAACCGGTGCAGGTCGTCACGGAGTCCGCCCTGCCGGAGCACGATCCACGCGCTGAGCGTCGGCCACGGCTGCGCCTCGCTCGGCGCGGCGAGCGGGAACAGTCCGTCCGTCGCGCGTTGCAGGAGTGCGGCGGGGTCGAGGATCGAGATGACGCGAACGGTGGCCATTATCGATGAGCTCTGTGCTGGGTGAACGTGCTTCTATATAACACTCGGTTCCGACTGCCTGCGCGGGCCGACTGCCGGCCGACCCGGGCGCGGGGCGAACGTCTCCGCATACGGCGTCCATAAGGCGAGCGCCACCAGCGGAGACGTTCGCCCCGGCCCGGATCTCCGCGGGCCTCGT
>CAIRBD010000571.1 GCA_903876745.1 uncultured Gemmatimonadota bacterium | reverse complement strand
TCGAAGCCCAAGCTCCGACACGCGTACCGCTCGCTCACGTCATAGCGCCCTCGCACTGCTGTGACCACCGCCCGGCGCTCGCCGGTGGTCAGCGCTCTTTTCCCAAGACGTCCTTCAAGATCTGGAGATTGAGCGCCTGGTCGGCAACAAGCCGCTTCAGCCGTCGGTTTTCATCTTCGAGGGTCTTCAGCCGCCTCGCATCGCTGACTTGAAGATCGCCGTACTGCTTCTTCCAGTGGTAGAGCGTCGCGCGCGAAATCCCGTGGCGGCGAATCAACTCGGCCGCCTGGGCGCCGGCGGCATGCTCCTGCAGGATCGCGATGATCTGCTCGGTCGTGAAACGGGCCTTCTTCATGATCGGGGCTCCTGGTCGCCACAAAAGGTCGACCGATTGGGGCCCGATTGTCTAGCTCAGTTTGGCGGGAATGGCGGGGGGACCCTCAGCACAAGAACAACGTCTTGGTCGAAGGGATGAGCGACTACTACTACCTGCATTCCCTCGACTCGCAGTGCCAGGCGACTGAACGCAGCTCGCTTCCCGAGGATGTCTACCTGATTCCGTGCGGAGGGACAAAACTCGTTGGGCACATTGCGTCGCTCTTCCTCGGACAAGAAGTGCGACCGGTAGTGCTTCTGGATGGAGACGACGCAGGTCGCGTAAGACGCGATGCATTGATCAAGGAACTTTATGTTGGCCATTTGCCTGCCGTTCTCATGCTAGACGAGGCATTGGGGAGGGCTGGGACTGAGGTTGAAATCGAGGACATTCTCGGCGAATCACTTGTCCTTTCGGGGGTCAACGGTGCTTTGGGCACAACCTTGGCCTTGTCTGCCGCCGACAGGAAGGCGGGAAGCATGGCGAGTCAGGTCAAGGCTTGCGCGGCGCGAACGAACGTCGAGCTTCCGAAAGGTTGGAAGGCTACAACCGCGTTGCACCTGGTGTCATCATGGGCCGAGAACAAGACAAAGCTCCCAGACGATGTGCTCGACCGAGCTGCGATGCTCTTTGCTGAACTTACAAAGCGCTTCGCGTAGTTCACCTTCGCTGAGGCGCGTCGCGACCGTCATGTCAGCTGTCCTTCAGCCGAGAATCGCCCGAATCCGAAGTGGACGTTCGCTTGCGCTGTAGTAACCACACATCGAGTTCGTCTCTCTCATACAGCACCCTCCGCCCCACCTTGAAGAAGGGCGGCGAATCACCGCTCCACCGCATCTTGGCGAGCGTCTGCGTCGCGAGGCCGAGGTACTCCGCCGCATCCTCCGCAATCAGCATACGCTTGCCTGTCGGGGCATCGTCCGGCCCGTCAGTTCGCGCCTGCGGCCGTTTTGGCTTCTTGGCCTCGTCTCGCCCGGCGGATGCCTCGAACTCCTCCAGAAACGCGATGAACCCGTCCGGCGAGACAAAGCGAACCCGTTTGTCGTACTGTCCGAAAAGCGCCCGCGCCTCAACGAGGGTCTCCTCCTCGGGACTGATGAGCACCGCGTAGCCAAACCCGGCCGACAAGCACTTCGAGAGGTTTTGCGTCTCGTGCTCGGCACCGGTACTCACTGAGATCTCACACCCGATCGACACGTCGCCGCGCTGAAGATGAACGTCAATGTGGCCGTGTCCATCGAGCACGGGCCGCTCCACCGTCACCGTGTACCCGCGATCCTCGGCGAGCTTTCGAACGAGTTGCTGCAAGTACTTGTGTTGCGGACCGCCTCGGCCTGGAAGTCGTTCGACGGCCGGCGCCGGCGCCGGTTGGGACTCTGCTGGAGCCTCCACCTTGGCGGCCCGCCGTCGCTTGGGCGCAGGCGGCCGTCCCTCATCCTCCCGTTGCTCCTCTGAGATGCTCGCACGCAAAATCGCCTCCACCTCGGCCTTAGGCTTGGCATACCGAGCCCGCGAGGCGTCGATCACTGCGGCGCTGCGTTCAAGCGCCGTCTGCTCGGACACAGGCGGAAGCGGATTTGTCCGAAGGTTGAAGTCGAAGTCAGGGCGCTCGATGCGGGCTATCGCTTCACCGAGTGTCAATGATCGCCTGAAATTCCCCACCCAGCGTGGAGTGGAGTGACCCCCACCGGCTGGACAGAAGGGGGGCGTCGGTTTGACCTTCGTGGTGTCCCATCGGAGACCAGGATGGCCAAGTCGTATCGGCGGTTCAGTACGGAGTTCAAGCTCCGCTTAGTCGAGGCGTATCTCGCGGGCGAAGGCAGCATCAAAGGCCTCGCGAACGGGGCTGGCGTCGACCACTCGCTGCTGCACTACTGGCTCGGGAAGTACCGGGCCGGTGAGTTGACCCTCGACGTCGCGCGCGAAGAGACGATGCACGAGGCCGAGCAGAAGATCGCCGCGTTGGAACGTAAGGTCGGCCAGCTCACCATGGAGCTCGACCTGCTAAAAAGGGGGCTCATCGCCGTCCCCGCGAGGAGCAATGCGTCCTCGTCGATCATCTCCGGGCCGGAGGCGTCAGCGCCGGCCGAGGATGTCGCATGATCGGGCTGCCGCGCAGTACCTACTATCGGCGACTGGCGGCACCGGTCGCGGAACCACCCATCGACCGCGATGCGTCGCTGCGGGAGGCGATTGAGACGGTGCGTCGGGTGCATCCCGCCTACGGCTATCGCCGCGTGACGCACGCCTTACGTCGGGCCGGCGTGCTCGTGAACAAGAAGCGCGTGCAGCGCGTCATGCGCACGCTGCTGGCCCCACCCCTGCCGCGACGACGCTCGTGGGTCATCGCCGAGCCGGACGCGATCACCGGCTCGTGGTATCCCAATCTCCGGGCGGGCTTCCTCCCGACCGGCCCGGATCAACTGTGGGTCGCGGACCTGACGTATCTGCGCATCGGCGCCGACGCGGCGTTTCTCGCGGTGATGCTGGACGTGTGGTCGCGGAAAGTGGTCGGCTATGCGCTCGGGCCCGTGCTCGATGCGCGGCTGCCCTTGGCGGCCCTTGATGCGGCGCTGGACGCGCGCCGCCCGCCGCCAGGGTGCGTTCACCACTCGGACCGCGGATCGCAATACGCTTCACGGCGCTATCGTGAACGTTTAGCCGAGGCGGGACTGCTGGGGTCGATGTCCCGGCCCGGGAATCCCTACGACAACGCGCACGTCGAGAGCTTCATGAAGACCGTGAAGCACGAGGAGATCTTCCTGCGACCGTACCGCACCATGGCGGAGCTGATGACGCAGCTCCCGATCTATCTGGAGACGGTGTACAACGGGACGCGGCTGCACTCCGCGCTCGGATACCTCCCGCCGGACGAGTTCGAACAGCAGCATCACCTCACGACCCGCGGGGGTCAAACCGCCGCCGCCTGACTGTCCCAATGGCGGGGGTCACTCCACACCGGGTGGGGAATTTCACACGATCACTGACAGGAGATTGCCTGTTGCGTCGCCGCATTGGCCAGATCATTACTGCCGCTCTGGATCTCCGTGCTCGCCGCCGCCACCTCGGCCGCCGCGGCATTGACCTGCTGCATCGCGATCCCCAGCTGTTCGCTTGTCTGGTTCACCGCGTCCTTGAGCAGGGCGAAGTCGCCGGCCGCCGGGCTCGTGATGCGGTGTGTGAGGTCGCGACGCGCGACCCGGGTCATGACGTCGCGCACATCGCCGACGGGTCTCGCGACGGCGTCGAGCGTCCGGTTGAGACCTTCGAGGATCACGCGGTAGCACCCTGCCGATGCGGCGACGTCGCCTCGCGTGGCGAGTCGACCCTCATTCGCCGCGCCGATCACGCGTTCCATCTCGGTGGTGAGCGTACGGAGCGCATCCGCCGACTGCGCGTACGCGGCGGCGGTGCTCCGGACCTCCGTGATGATGAGGTTCATGTCGGAAGCGAGTTCGGCCAATTCGTCGGACCCTTCGACCGCGTCACTGCGCTCTCCCGCCTCGACGCGCACGCTGAGGTCGCCTACCGCGAGCGCGCGCATTCCCATGCTGAGCGAGGTGATCGTGCCGGCACGCAACGCCGCGACCCGCGCTGCCGCGAGCCGCACGCCAATGGAGATGCGCCGCCCGAGCATGCGTCCGAGTGCGCCGGCAAGCACGATCACGACGAACGATCCGAGCGCGGTGAGCAACAACGCGAGCCGGGCCTGCGAGGACCACGCGCGCGCCTCCCGCGCCGCGTCCGCGGCCGCGCCCTGCTCATACACACGCAACGAATCGATGCGCTCGGTGGCTTTGGAGAACCAAGCGGGCGCGTCACCCTCGAGCGTGGCGCTGTCGCCCGCGACCAACACGCGTTCTCGATCGACCACGACGGCGTCGGTGACGCGGCCCGAGACGAAGGCGTGGAAGGCGTCACGCGCGGCGGGGCCGAGCGTGGCCTTCACGCGCGATTCGAACAGCGCGGCCTCGGCCTGGTTCGTGAACAGCCGGCGACGGAGTGCCGGCGTCATCCGGTGCGCCGAGAGCGCGCCGTTGATCATCGCGCGCTCCCGGCCGGCGCGTTCCTTGTATTCACTCAGGGCGAGCAGGCCCTGCAGGCGCTGCTCCGAGGCATCGTCGGCGCGCAGCGTGGCGGTCGCCGCCTCAAGCGCCAGCACGCGCTCGATCATGCGCGTGTATGCCGCGGTGGAAGCCGGTGCGTCAAGCCGGCGCGCGTTCGCGGCGGAGCGCAACGTGGCCAGAGAATCGAGCGCGGTGAGCGTGGTGCGCCATGCCGTTTGCAGATGTCCAGCCGCGTCCGATCGCAGCGCGGCCTCACCGCTCGAGCGCAACGCACCGCGGCTTGCATCGGACATCACGCGCTGCTTCTCGACCGCCGGT
>CAIRBD010000570.1 GCA_903876745.1 uncultured Gemmatimonadota bacterium | reverse complement strand
GTCGGGCTGACCGCCGGGAGCTAGCTGCGGTCGACGGGGAGTCCGAGAGCCGCGGCCTCGTCGGGGCGGACGAACAACATGTTGCCGCCCGTCGCCTCCGCGATCCGTTGTGCCCGGCGCGGTCCCGTCCGTTCGTCGAGGACGAAGCGCGTCCATCCGTCGGGCGGCAGCAACTCCTCGAGTTCGAGGGCCACGGCATCGCCTTGGATCTCTACGACCAGCGTACGCACGCCGGCGAGCAACGACCCGAATCCTCGCAGCACCGCCGCATCGACTCCTTCGGCATCGATCTTCGCGAGATCGGGGGGTGCGGTGCCGAGCCGTTCGATCTCGAGGTCGATCCGCCGAACGTCGACGGTCAGCTGGAGCAACTCTCGCGGGTGATGCGCCTCGGCGTGTGCGCGGTCGAGTGAGGCGGCATAGACGTTGCCGCCGAGCGACGGAGGGATCAGCATCGTGGCGCGGCCTTCATGGTCCGCACACGCGACCGGGAGGACGATGACGGGAAACCCGTTGAGTGCGACGTTGCGCCGCAGGGTCTCCGCGAACTCCGGGACGGGCTCGAATGCCACGACCGTCGCATCCGGCCGGTGTGCCTGCGCGGCGAGTGCGAAGAGACCCGTGTTCGCCCCCACATCGAGGATGCACGTGCTGCGCGCCGCCGCACGCGTCCACACCGCGAGCGTGACGGGTTCGTACCCTGTGGACGCGCCGTCCCAGTACAGCGCGTCTTCGATCCACCGACGCGTATGCGTCATGCGAACGGGCACGCCGAACAGGTCAACGGTGAACGGGCCATCGTGGGCGAGCACGCGCCGGATGAGCGCGCGGGTCGGACGCCCCCGCAACTGCTCCGCGATGCCGCGTCGGACTGGCGTTGGCAAGAACGTCTCAAGTAGCTTCCGCAACGTGCGCCGGATCGCAGTCGTCGTTTTACGAGTAGCCATCGGGAGAAGGTGTCAGACCGGCCGAGAAAGCACCAGTGAGACGATGCGTGGTGGGCGTCATCTTCAACAACAACGGCATGGCGACATGGTGCTGGGAAGCGGCCCATGCCCTCGCGTCGTCCGGTGATGACGTCACACTCGTGGCGACCGAGGATGCACCGCTGCCCGGAGTGCCGGGGCCCGGCGTGCGCGTCTACCGTGTGCCACGCCATCCACGTCCCCGCGGCGTCGGCGCGAAATTGCGCACCGAGATCGCGCGGCTGTCGATACGCCCCGATACGGTGATGCGATCGTTCGTCGCCCTCGACCGGACGGCGGACGAGAACCCGATCCTGCTGCTCAACCACACGGGTTTGGTGGATCCGGACTTGCCCGCGCGACAGTACGTGGCCGCGTGGGCGCGGGAGACCCGTCTCATCGACTATCTCTCTCGCGCGCGACGGAACATCCGGTTGCACCGCCCCGTCGCCACCGCGCGCCTCATGCTCGACACGGTCGGCTGGTGGCGCCGTGACTGGCACGGCTATCGACACGCGACGACGGTCCTGGCGACGACGAACCGGTTCCGCGACGAACTGACGCGCGCCAGCGTGCGCGCGGTGACCATCCACCCGTGCGTCGGCGTGCCGGCGGCACCGCCGGCACTCCCGCCGAGACCGCCCGTGCGCCTGCTGAGCGCCGCGCTCGACCTCGGCGATCCGCGAAAGCGCCTGGCATGGATGCTCGACGCCCTGCGCGAGTTCCCGATGCGCGGACGGGACGTGCGCCTGACCCTCGTTGGCAGGCCGACCGCCGACATCGAGCGACGCGCGGCGGATTCGTGCGTCCCCGTGACATTCACCGGCCCTCTGCCCCGGCAGACACTCCTCGCGGAGGTCGCCGCGCACCACGCCTTCCTGTTCGCCTCGGCGCTCGATGACTGGGGATACGTGGTGGCCGAAGCGATGTCCTTGGGCCGGGCGGTCGTCGTGCCAGACGCACCGCCATTCGACGAGATGGGGGCGCGCGGTGCGGTCCGCTTCGCCGACGATCCCGCCGCGTTCCGGCGCGCTGTCGACGGCGCCATCGAAGACGTTTCGACACTCGGCAGGTCGGCGCATGAGCAGGCGCAGCAGGCGTTTTCGCACGCGGCGTTCGCCGCAGCCGTGCGCAAGCTCGCCGACCGGCGGATCCCCTAGCCGGCGAAGCACGCGACGCGCGGTACGAACCGCCCCAAAGATGCTTGCGCACGCGAGTAGAATGATGAAGTTGACCGTGCAGCGGATTCATCGTATCGGGCCAGCAACTCCATGAAAGTGCGGATCTTCGGACGGGTACGTCTCCTGACGCTGGGTCTTGCGGCGGCCTTCGGGCTGGCGGCAGGGGCGGCGGTGCTCGAGCTCACCGAGCCGCCGGGGCCCGGGCTCGATCCCGACGCGATGCAGTACCTCAGCGCGGCGCAGGCCATCGCG
>CAIRBD010000569.1 GCA_903876745.1 uncultured Gemmatimonadota bacterium | reverse complement strand
CCGAAGCCCACGCAGATGGGGAGCGTGCACACGGCACGCAGTTGCGCCACCGACGCGGGGAGCGTCTCGGCCATCCGCTCCTGCACGCCGGTCACGCCGAGGCGGCTGATCAAATAGACGAATCCGCGGCCGTGTTTCGCGATCTCCGCCATGCGCGCGGAGGGTGTCGTGGGCGCGACCAGCCGCACGAAGTCCAGCGGACCCCGGCCGAACCACCCTTCCCGCTCGGGATCGGAGCCGACCGGCAGGTCGGTGACGAGCACGCCGTGCACGCCCGCGGCGTGCGCGCGATGGAGCACGTCCTCACCCGCGGCGAGCAGCGGATTGAGATACGAGAAGAGCACCACGGGCACGGGGACCCGCGCCTCGGCGATGAGCGCGAGGACGCCGTCGAGCGTCATGCCGTGCTCGAGCGCCTGCTGCGAGCTCCCCTGGATGATCGGGCCGTCGGCCACCGGGTCAGAGAACGGCACGCCGACCTCGATGACGTCGGCGCCCGCGTCAGCGAGCCCCCGCAGGAGCGCGAGGCTGCGTGCGCGATCGGGGTGCCCCGCCGTCATGTAGCACACGAGCGCCCGGCGCCCTTCGGCGCGCAATGCATTGAATCGTTCGGTCAGCACGTCAGATGAAGTAGTCGCCGATGCGGATGCCGTAGCGATCCGGATCGGCCGTCTTGATGATGGTGCGGCGGTAGTTCCCCGACTCGTCCTGTTCGGCGAGATCGACGAGATCGCCCGGATATCTCACGTTGCCCAGGTCGTCACTGACGATGAGCGACATCGGGCGCGAGAGCATCTCGGGGTTGGGATTGTTCGAGTGCACGATCGCGAGCTCGAACGTATCGAGCACCACGAACGTCCCCACGGGATAGATGCCGAGGAGGTTGACGAACGCCTTCACGATCACCGGATCCATGCCGCGGCGCGCGTTGTCACGCATCTCGGCGAGCACCGAGGCCGGATTCATCGGCTCGGTCTGGTACGAACGGCTCGACGTCGCGGCGTCGAAGCCGTCGGCGACGGCGATGATCTTGCTGAAGAACCCGATGGCCTTGGTGCGCAGCGAACGCGGATAGCCCGTGACGTCGCGCCGCATGTGGTGTTCGTAGGCGACGGCCATGGAGCGGTACGGGAACTCCTGCTGCTCCTTGAGCTGGAACAGGGCGAGCACGCCGAGCCACGGATGCGCCGCGATCATCTTCCACTCGTCGTCGCTCAGCAGGTCGGGCTTGTTGATGACGTCCAGGGGGACGCGCGACTTGCCGATGTCGTGGAACAGCGCGGCGAGCCCGAGATCGTACAGCTGCAGGCGGGTGAGCCCGAGCCGTCGGCCGAGCGCCACGCCGAAGATGCAGACGTTGACGGAGTGCGTGAACGTGTAGTCGTCGTAGTCACGGATGGTGGTGAGCCCGACGAGCGACGTCTCGTCGTTCAGGATCTGGTCGACGATCCCCTGCACCACGCGCTTCACCTTCTTGATGTTCGGGCTCTGCCCGAGACGCACGGAGTTCATCACCTCGCGCGTGGCCGCGACCGACTGCGCGTACGTGCGCTTCGCGGCTTCCTTGGATTCGGAGCGGTTCTTCTGGTCGTCCTCCGACTCCACGGGCGGCGAGAGCTCGAAGGCGGTGACGCCCGTGGTCTCGAGGCGCGACACGAGTTGCGCGAAACGGTCGGCCGGCAGCTCGCCCACCGGCTTGAGCAGGAACGCAAGCAGCACGGTCCAGTCCCGCGGCGACGGCTTGGCGACGATACGCAGCACACCGACCCCGCTCCCGCGGCACTGCGAGAGCAGATAGCTGAACGTCGTGTAGTTGTCGAGATCGAGGCGCAGCCGCGT
>CAIRBD010000568.1 GCA_903876745.1 uncultured Gemmatimonadota bacterium | reverse complement strand
GGGGTTCAAGGCGCAGCTGCCGCCGGGCTACGAGGCGCAGATCCGCCCGCGGTCGGGGACGAGCGTCAAGACCGACCTGGTGGTCGCCAACGCCCCCGGCACCGTCGACGCCGATTACCCGGACGAATGGTGCGTGCCGGTGAAGAACGGCGGCCCGCTGCCGCTGGTGATCGCGCACGGCGACCGGATCGCACAAATGGTCATCTCGCGTTTCGAGGTGCTCGGTTTCAGCGTCGGCACGGTGGGGCGGAGTACCGACCGCGCCGGTGGGTTCGGCTCTACGGGTACCGGCCAGCCCGGCTGACCTTTCGCATCAGACCAAGAGGAGGACGCTCGTGAGACACGTCGTTCGAGTCGCCGCCGTGGCAGTGCTGCTCGCCGGGTCGTCGGTGCATGCGCAGGAGCCCGGCCGGATCGCCATCCAGAGCTACACGCTGGGCAACGGCCTCAAAGTGCACCTGGTGGAAGACCATTCCTCGCAGGTCGTCGCCGTGGACGTGTGGTACAACGTGGGCGCGCGCAACGAGCGCCCCGGCCGCACGGGCTTCGCCCACATCTTCGAACACATGATGTTCCAGGGCTCGGAGCACGTGAAGAAGGCCGAGCACTTTCAGTATGTGGAGCGCGCCGGCGGACAGCTCAACGGCTCGACGCAGGCCGACCGCACCAACTACTGGGATCTGCTGCCGTCCAACCGGCTCAACCTCGGCCTGTGGCTCGAGGCCGATCGCATGCGGTCGCTGGCCATCGATCAGGCGAATCTGGACAATCAAAAGGAAGCCGTGAAGGAAGAGCGCCGGCTGCGCTTCGACAACCAGCCCTACGCCGGCACCTTCGTGGACTCCATCCCGGTGATCTACGACGCCGCTACGTGCTTTGCGTACGCGCACTCGCTGGTGGGCTCGATGGCCGACCTGAACGCGGCGAAGGTCGAGGATGTGGCGGCGTTCTTCAAACAGTACTACGCGCCCAACAATGCGACGCTCGTGATCGCCGGCGACTTCGTGCCGTCCGACGCGAAGGCGCTCATCGCGCGGTACTTCGACGCGATCCCGCGCGTGGACGCGCCGCCGCCGGTGACGTGCGAGCAGTCCTTCAACACGGGGGCGATGCAGCGTCGCGTGACCGACAAGAACGCGACCATCCCCGCCGTGCTCTCGCTGTGGCGCATCCCCTCGGTGGCGAGCGCCGACTATCCGGCGCTGGACCTCCTGAGCAGCATCCTCGGGCAGGGCGAGAGTTCGCGTCTCAATCGCACGATCGTGCGCGACGCGAAGCTCGCCGCCGCGTCGCAGACGGCACTCAATCCCACGGGTCCCACGCGCGGCCCGGGGATGTTCGCCGTGCTCAGCATCGCCAATCAGGGTATCTCGGCCGATTCCGTCGCGGCCGCCGTCGCCGCGCAGGTGGGGCGCATCGTCGCCGACGGGGTGACCGCCGACGAACTCACGAAGGCGCGCAACGCATGGCGCAGCGGCACGATCACGGGCCGGCAGCACGTGCTCAAAGTGGCCGAGGCGGTGCAGTTCGCCGACCTCTTCCTTGGCGGCGCCGACAAGGCCAACTCCGACATCGTGCGGTACAGCGCCGTCACCCTGGCCGACATCAAGCGCGTGGCAGCGACGTATCTGCGCCCCGACAACGCGCTCACGATGCTCATCGTCCCGGAGGGCAAATGATGACGACCTTCCGGATGTCTCGCGTCGCCTCACTCGCGGCCGCGCTTGTGATCGTGGTGCGCCCGGCGGCGCTCCGCGCGCAGTTCCCCGCGACGGCGCCGGCGGCGGCTCCCATCAAGCCGGCGGCCTTCCCGCCCTTTCAGGAAGCGACGCTCCCCAACGGCATGCGCCTGCTCGTGGTGCACAGCGGCAAGCAGCCGGTGGTCGCGGTCTCGCTGTCCTTTGCCGCCGGCACCGTGTACGACCCGGCGGGGAAAGCCGGACTCTCGCAGATGGTGGCGATGTTGCTCACCAAGGGCGCGGGCGCGCGCACGGCGGAACAGGTCGCGAACGACATCGAGGGTGTCGGCGGGTCGATCAGCGCCGCGTCGACGCCGGATTTTCTGACGATCCGCGCCGACGTGCTCTCCGACGACGCGCGCCTCGCCTTCTCGCTCCTCGCTGATGCGGTGATCCGTCCCGCGCTGCCCGCGTCGGAACTGGAACTGCTGCGCACGCAGGCGCTCAGCTCGCTCACGCTCGAACTGTCGCGCCCGGCGAGTCTCGCCGACCGCGCGTTCGCACGCGGGCTCTTCGGGCAGCACCCATATGGCAGGCGCGATGAGCCGGCGAGCGTAAAGGCCATCACCCGCGACGATCTCGTCGCGTTCCAGAAGGCGCGCCTGCGGCCGACCGGCGCGCTACTCGTCGTCGCC
>CAIRBD010000567.1 GCA_903876745.1 uncultured Gemmatimonadota bacterium | reverse complement strand
GCAATGTCCGCGCGCCCAACGGCCGCACGTCCACGGACGAGACCACGCCGCCGGCCGGCGCCGCGCCGGCGCCTCCGCCGCCGACGGGTGATCAGCCCGGCACCGACGCGCTGCTCGTTGCCACCGGCGCGGGCTGGGACGGCAACTTCCACGTGAACGCGCCGCTCGGGTGGATGCCGGCCGTGAAGTATCTCGTCGAAGAGCTGCACATGGACGTGAACGCCACCGACAACAAGGGCTACACGCCGCTGCACTTCGCCGCCTTCCGCGGCGATAACGAGATGATCAAGTACCTCGTCTCGAAAGGCGCCAATCCGAAAGCGGTGGCGAAAGATGGCATGACCACCGTCGACTACGCCAATGGTCCCGTGCAGCGCCTGCAGCCGTTCCCCGAGACCATCAAGCTGCTCGAGGGCATGGGCGCGATCAATAACCACAAGTGCAAGTCCTGCTGAACAACTGTCTCAGCGGCGATGGAGTCAAATAGACGCGGAGGCTTTTTTATGTGCGTTCGCGGGTTGCGACTTGTGTTGGTGCTGGCTGGGATGGCGGTGTTCGTCGGTGGGTCGGCGGTGCTCTATGCGCGACAGCAGGCGGCCGGGTCCATCCTGCCCGGGAGCTTTTTGATCATCAACAAGACACAAGCAGAGGCGGTGCCGGTCACGCTGGTCAACACCGACTCGAAGTTCCCGGTCCTGTCGGTTGCGGTTCTTACGACGCCATCGACGGACCTCAGCGACCGCACGCTCGCGCGTCTCGCTCCACTGCGTCAGACCTGGGAATACAACGTGATGTCCTTGTCCGACGTCGATCCGACCACCCGCCTCAACACAGCGGGCCGCGAGGGGTGGGAACTCGTGAGCGTCCTCACGACGGCGAAGGGGAATTCGTTCGTGATGAAGCGGCTCGGGCGTTAGGCGCAATCGCGACTGTCCGCAATCGGGCCGTTCGGAAACGCCGAGACGGCCTTTGCTAGACTCCGCCCGAGGCGGAGGCGTTATGGCTCACGACGAAAAGGAACTGGCCGAGTTCATTCGCAATGGCGCGCACGAGCGCACCGAGCAGGCATTCGGCGACTACTTTACCGGCGAGAACGCGTCGTGCGCGCTCGGCGCCGCGTACGAAGCGATGTACCGTCTACCGCGCAAGCCCGGTCACCCGACCCGCGATCTCGATTGGTTCTTCGATTGTCTCGACACCGTGAAGGCCTGTCCGGCCGACGGCTGCACGAAGAAGCTCTATCTGGCCGCGATCATCGTTCACTTGAACGATGACCATCGCTGGTCTCGTGAAGTGATTGCTCAGTGGCTTGAAGGGAAGCCCCCGGCTCCAGAGCACCCAGTTCGTACGGTCCAATAGCCATGCGAATCAGCCGCAGGGTGGGGAAGCCCGCGGCCGCGGTCATGCGCCGCACTTGTCGATTGCGGCCCTCGCGAATCGTCAGCTCGATCCACGACGTCGGCACGGTTTTGCGAAATCGAATCGGCGGCGTGCGCGACCACACACTGGGTTCCGCGATGCGCACCGCTTCGGCCGGCTTGGTCGGCCCGTCCTTCAGCACAACGCCTGTTCTCAGCGCGGCCAGCGCATCGTCGGTGATCTCGCCGTCGAGCTGCGCCCAATAACGCTTCGGCACACCGGTGATGTCGTGCTGCACGCGGCCGTCATCGGTCAGCAGTACGAGACCTTCACTGTCGAAGTCGAGTCGTCCGGCGGCATAGACTTGCGGCTCATCGATGAAGTCGGCGAGCGTAGGCCGCCCTTCCTCATCGGTGAACTGGCTGAGGACACCGTAGGGCTTGTTGAAGAGCAGGATCAATGCAGGATGTCGCGGTCGAGGACGACGCCCAACGCCACGAGCGTGAGGGCGAAGCAGAACCACGCCACTTTCTTCAGCGCGGGTTGCTCGCGCGTGTCGGCCACGCGGAGGCAGATCAGGCCGATCGCCAGCG
>CAIRBD010000566.1 GCA_903876745.1 uncultured Gemmatimonadota bacterium | reverse complement strand
TGCGTCGCGCCCGTCATGTTCCACGCCGTGGGATCGCTGCCGCAGGTCGCGCCCGGTACTCCAACGATCTTGAGCGTCGTCGCGGTGGGCATCTGCAGCAGGATGTGCAGGCTTCCCATCCAGAACAGCGAGGCGCTCTGGTAGCAGTAGATCGTGCCGTCGGCGGTCACGCGGCTGAAGTCCGCGTTGAACCGCCCGGTGGGGAGCGGCACGAACGGATACGTCGTGACGGGGATGCTCGGCACGGAGGTTCCCATCGAGATCACGCCCAGCGTCGGGTCGGCGTTGTCGTGCACGAGGGCGAGATGGTGATCCTCGGGCGAGGTGGCGTCGAAGTACCAGCGTCCCTGCGCCGTGTTCGCGACGTCCTGCATGATCGTGCCGCAGACGGGCGCGACGGTGCGGTGCGTACCGTTCCATCCGCCGAGCAGCGCGCGCAGCGAGTCGGCGACGGCGGGAATGAAATAGTCGATCGGACACACGGTCTGCCGCGACATGCCGACGACGCGGTCCGGATCGACGAACGGGAGCGGCGTGATGCGTGCGTCGTACGCGCCGAAGTCCACCATGCCCGTGCCGCCGCCGGTGCCCACCGTGCCGAGGGCCGTCCCTGGCGCCACGGCGATCTGCACGCTGACGTAGCACTGCACGAAGTTGGAGCCGCCGGTCGTGTAGGGCGTGCTGCAGCCGCCGTCGAAACTGCCGAGCTGCGCCAGCAGCGCCGGCGACAGCGACGACATGTGGTAGAAGTAGAACACGACGTCGCGGCAGGCGTAGAACTTCAGGATATAGTCGTACGTCGCCGGCTGGCTGCCCGTCTGGGTGCTCTGCCGCCCGGCCTCCACGATGGTGATGTTGCCGGGCGCGACCATCGTCGGCGACGCGCCGTGGTAGCCGCTGGGCATCCCCCAGTACGTATGATCGCTCGGGAACACGTGGCCCGACGGATTGAGGTTGCCGAGCGGCGCGATCGAGCCGAGGACGTTGATGGCGATCGGCGAGGTCGTGAGGAACGGTCCGGTGGGGCAGGCGGCCATGCCGGACGGCGGCTTCAAGTCGCCCGACGGACCGGTGCTGGTCGACTTGCTGCACGCGGCGACGAGGGTGGAGACCGCGAGGGCGACGAGCAGGGCGCCGATGCGGCTCGGCCGACCGGCAACGATCTGCGTGAAGGTGACGGCGGCGGTGCGACGAGCGTGGAGCATCGGCGATTCCATGCGGGAGACGGAGCGGCAGATGGCGAGCATGCGCTCAATTATCGGCAACTCAGCGCTCACGAACCCTGGAATGTCACCAGAATACGCGTTACGCGCGGACTGCCGCGTGCGACCTGCGTCAACCTGCGGCGTTGTTGAGCCCGGCCGAGCGCACGGACGGGAGCGTGAGTGCGAGGGAACTGCTCGCCGCGGATCTTCGCGGAGCCGTGCGGGTGGGATCGGTGCGCCGTACCCCCAGTCAGTTGCAGTAGCTGTCTCCGCGTGATTCTTCGCCGCCCCGATGCCGGAGCACCGCGCCAGTCCATCCCGCACCGCTCCGCGTAACTCCGCGGAAAGCAGTTACGACTTCGCCCCCGCCGCGATCTCGCGTAACGCGGGCAAGACCTGCCCCACCGACACCGCATCGGACCCCGGCGAACCGAACCCGAAGTACAGCGCCTTGTAGTGCGCATACAGCCGCTCGTACACCGCCACTGCCGCGGGATCGGGCGCTACCGAGCGGAACGGCGGACAGAGCGCCGCCTGCGCTTCCTCGATGGTCGCGAACACACCGGCCGCCCGGAACGCGAAGAGCGCGGAGCCGAGACTCGTGATCGGCCGCTCCGGCACAAGGATCGGCTTGCCGAGCACGTTCGCGTAGGTGCGGTTCAGTGTCTCGTTCTTCTGCGGGATGCCGCCGCCGTGGATCACGCGGTTGATCGGCACGCCGTGCTCTGCCATCCGTTCGAGCACGATGCGCGTATGCATGGCCGTGCCCTCGATGGCGGCGAAGAGCTCGTCCTGCATCGTCGAGGTCATCGTCCAGCCGAGCGTGACGCCGCCGAG
>CAIRBD010000565.1 GCA_903876745.1 uncultured Gemmatimonadota bacterium | reverse complement strand
CGCGACGACGGTCGCTACAGCATCGCCGTCGAGCCTGGGAACTATCGGCTCAAGGCGAGCCGCATCGGATTCGCGCCGGACTCGGCAAGCAACATCGCCGTCGGCCCCGACGCCGTCGTCACCGTCGACTTCAAGCTCAAGCAGACGACGGTCCAGCTCAGCGGGGTCGTCGTTGTCGGTTACGGCAAGGTGGAAGCCCGTGATCGCACCGGCGTCGTCGACAACATCAAGGAAAAGGACTTCAACGTCGGCCGCATCGTCAGCGCCGAGCAGCTCATCCAGGCGAAGGTGCCGGGTGTGCAGGTCATCGAGAGCAACGAGCCCGGCGGCGGTATGGCCATCCGCATCCGCGGCGGCACCTCGGTGAACGCCAGCAACGAACCGCTCATGGTCGTCGACGGTGTGCCGCTCCCGGTCGGGTACGACAACCTGACCGCCGGCCGCAACCCGATGAACTTCCTCAATCCGGGCGAGATCGCGAGCATCAGCGTGCTCAAGGACGCCTCGGCCACGGCGATCTACGGATCGCGCGGCGCCAACGGCGTGATCCTCATCACGACGAAGACGGGCTCGGCCGGCAAGACGGCCATCACCTACTCGAGCAGCTATTCGGCTTCGTCGGTGGTCCGTAAGCCGCAGATGATGGACGCGACGCAGTTCGCGGCGGCGGTCGCCGCCAACGCGCCGTCGAAGACGAGCCTGATCGGCACGTCGAACACGGATTGGATCGGCGCGATGCTCCGCCAGTCGGGCGGCCAGGACCAGAACATCGCGTTCTCGGGCGGCAAGGACGACATGCGGTATCGTCTGTCGGTCGGCTACCTGAATCAGGACGGCATCCTCCGCGGCACGAACGCGCGCCGCATGACGCTCGGCCTCACCTACAGCGACCTGTACTTCGGCGACAAGCTGGAGTTCCGGGCCAACCTGAAGGGGAGCAAGTCGGACGACGGATTCACGCCCAACGGTGGCATCGGTGCCGCGACGGCGATGGCGCCCACGCAGCCGATCCACACCGGCACCGGCGCGTTCTTCCAGTGGGCCGACCCGCTCGGCGTGAACAACCCGCTCGCCGACCTCGCGCAGGTCTCGAGCGCCGGCACGACGTACCGCAACATCGGCAACATCGAAGCCAAGTACAAACTGCCGGTCGACGGTCTCTCGGCCACGTTGCGCACGGGCTATGACTTCGCGCAGGCGAGCAACGGCTACTTCTCGCCGAGCAACTCGGGCGGCGACACGAAGAGCGGCCGCGGCGGCTACGTGAGCAACAACAGCAACAAGAAGATCAACACCGTACTCGAAGCGTTCGCCAACTATACGGCGAAGCTGAGCGCGGGCAACGCGTTCGACGTCACGGGCGGCTACACGTACGAGCAGTCGACCGGGAACTACTCGGGGCTGTGGGCGCAGGGCCTTGCGACCGATCTGCTCGGCGTGAACGGCATCCCGACGGCCAAGACGCAGGGCAGCTCGCTGTCCACGGACGAGAGCAAGCTGATCTCGTTCTTCGGCCGCGCGAACTACACGTGGCACGACCGCTTCCTGGTCACGGGTTCGATCCGTCGCGACGGTTCGTCGCGCTTCGGCCCGGGCAACCAGTGGGGCTTGTTCCCGTCGTTGGCCGGTGCGTGGCGCCTGATCGAAGAGCCGTGGATGGGCAAGATCAACTGGCTGAGCGACCTGAAGCTCCGCGCCTCGTGGGGCATCAACGGCAACCAGGCGATCGGCAACTATCTGTTCGACCCCACGTACACGGTGGGCGGGCAGCAGGCGCAGTACCAGTTCGGCAACCAGTACGTCGCCACGATCCGCCCGAGCGCGGTGGACCCGAACATCAAGTGGGAGCAGACGACGAGCACGAACGTCGGCTTCGACTACGGCCTGTTCAACGACCGCATCACGGGCACGATCGACTGGTACACGAAGAAGACGAAGGACCTGATCTTCTACGTGCCGGTCGCCGCGGGCACGTACCTGTCGAACTACGTCACGACGAACATCGGCAGCATGGAGAACACGGGCGTCGAACTCGGCATCAACGCCGTGGTGCTCGACGGCAAGAAGTCGGCGTGGAAGTACGACGCCAGCCTCACGGTCTCGTCGAACGCCAACAAGCTCCTGTCGGTGACGGGTGCCGGATCGGACAAGATCCTCACGGGCGGCATCTCCGGCGGCGTGGGCAGCACGATCCAGGTGCTGACGCCCGGCAAGCCGGTGAACTCGTTCTTCGTGTACCGCCACAAGACGGGCGCCGACGGCAAGCCGGTGGGCGGAAACGCCACCGATCTGCAGATGTACGTCGACCAGAACGGCGACGGCCAGATCAATCAGGACGACAAGGTCGCGTACAAGAGCCCCGACCCGAAGGTGATCATCGGGCACACGTCCACGGCCTCGTACAAGAACTGGGATTTCTCGGCCACGGTGCGCGCGTACCTCGGCAACTATCTGTTCGACCCCACGTACACGGTGGGCG
>CAIRBD010000564.1 GCA_903876745.1 uncultured Gemmatimonadota bacterium | reverse complement strand
GCTTCGCCCGGCCGCTGCTCTCGTCGACCGCGTAGAGCCCGTAGTACGTGGGGCCGCCCTGGATCGTGAAGATGATCTTCCCCGGCCCGTCACCCGGCTGCCACGACGCGTCCGCGGTGCGCTTGCTTCCCGGCGCGTTCCAGTCGTTGTCGGCCAGTTCGGCGCGCAGGAAGTTCCCGTAGGCGTTGGTCACGTCGTGGATGGCCATCATGTCGTAGTAGAGGGGGTCGATGCCCTTGCTCCACCCTTTGTTGATGGCCAGCCATTCGCCTGGGATGGCGCCGCGATGATCGGCGTGGAAGAACATCTTGTTGGTCAGCAACGGCTCCCACGGCCGGTGGCTCCCCGCCACCAGCCCCTTCGTGAAGAACGGCCCGACCACTTCGTTGACGTGGCGCGCGACGAGGGCTGCCTTGACGTCGTCGCGCAGGTAGTCGAACGGCGAGACATGCGCGCCGTTCGTACCGCCCGTGCGCTCGCCATCGGTGCGATTGTCGTCCTCGAACATCGCTTCGGCGCTCGGCCCTTGGCCGATCGGATCACCCTCCTTCACCGTGTCGCCGACCTTGACGAGCGGAACGGTGATATCGAGCTGTTTGCCGATGAGGCCCTGCCCGTAATCGACGGTGATGAAGTACTCGTGATCGGCGGTGCCGTTGCCCCGACTGCCCTGGTCCTCGATCTTCGTGACTTTTCCGGCCGCCCAGCTGCGGATGACGGTGCCCGGAACCGTGGGGATCCAGATGTGATTGAGTCCTTCGACGTGCCCACCTTCGTGGGCCCCGTAGGCGCCGAAGCCGCCGCCTGGTCCCATCACGATGCTACCGAGCGGCACGGGAAGCCCGATTCGCACCGGAGACCCCCAGCTCGGGACGGGCTGCGTGTATCCGCCCTCCACCCATGCGAACGTCCGCGTGGCGACCGGCTGGTCGGGACCGGTGATCCCCTGATCGCGACCGCGAGGAACAGGAACAGTCGGGTGCGACGCTTCATGCGGAGGGCCTCCAAGGGCAGGCTGCACCGTAACCGTTCGGGCGGACCTGCGCCGTGACGTGGCTCACCTGCTATCGGTAGTATCGACGCGCACCTCGCCTGGACGCACGCGCGGGACTCGTCGAGCGCCGTGCCACGTGACAGCTTTTGGCATGACCCTTTCAGCGCGACACCTCTCCTTCCTGCTGCTGCCGACGCTTGCGGCCGCACAGCGCGTCGTCGAGCCCGCCAACCGCGCGGCGTCGCTCGTTCGTTCCGACAGCGTAATCACGCTGCGCTATGGCGGCGGCGTGTTGTTCACCGGCCGGGTCACCGCATCCGGCGCCCGCCCCGACGTCCGCGTTTCGGTGGACACCACCGGCGGCGTGGTGACACAGATCATCAAATGGACCGCGCGCGGCGCCGGCGGACGGGTCGTCGTCACGGGCACCGTGCATGCGTCGGGCGAGGGTTTCGCGGCGGAGGCAGAGCCGGCACAGGACGCGCGACCGATCGTACGGCACGCCGTGGGCGGCGCCGACAACCGTCGCAATCGCGCCGTGTACGACCGGCGCGGCGATTGGCTGCTGTCCGTGGACGAGCCGGCACAGACGGTCATCACGCACGACGCGAGCGGGGACGCGAACACGTTCACCGTGACCGCGAGCGGCGGCGAGGTGGCGCTGCGCTTCCGGCCGCGCTTCTACCAGAAGCACCGTGGTCTCGCGCAGTACCAGCCCTGGACCTATCAGCCGTGGGGCGGATCGGTGGCCGGCTGGTCGTCGTGGTACGCGTTCTTCGACAAAGTCACCGAAGCCGACGTACACCGCACGGCCGACGTGCTCGGCGAGGTGCTCCGGCCGTTCGGCTACACGTACCTGCAGATCGACGACGGCTATCAACAGAACCCCATCGGGATGCCCGATCACTGGCTGAACGCAAACGCCAAGTTCCCGAGCGGGCTCGCCGCGCTGCGGCGCTACATCAGCGACCGCGGACTCGAGCCGGGCATCTGGACGAACGTGAGTTTCGCGCAGCGCGATTCCGCCGAGGCGCATCCGCAGTGGTTCGTGAAGGACGGCAACGGCCGCCCCGCGTACGGCAACTGGGTGGGGTACGTGATGGACGGAAGCAATCCCGCAACGATCGCGTCGCTCGTACGCCCCGTGTACGACTCGCTCGCGCACATGGGGTGGACGTACTTCAAGCTCGACGCGCTGCGCCATCTGCGGTATGAAGGCTACAACAGTTTCGCCGAGTACTTCGCCGGCAAAGGGCTCGACCGGGAGCGCGTGTACCGCGGATTCGTGGAACAGGTGCGCGGGATGGTGGGGCGCGACCACTACTTGCTTGCGTGCTGGGGGATCCGCCCCGAGCTGATCGGCCTCGTGGACGGCGTGCGCGTGGGAGATGACGGCTTCGGCTACGGCTCGTTCGCGCAGTACAACTCGTTCAACAACGTGGTGTGGCGCAACGACCCCGACCACATCGAGCTGCGCCGTGACGACCGCTATCGCGCGACGACGCTCACGTCGCTCACCGGTTCGGCGCTGATGCTCACCGATCCTCCCGAGGTGTACCGCACCGACCGTGTGGAGGCGGCCAAGCGCGCGGCGCCGGTGCTGTTCACGCGCCCCGGGCAGTTGTACGACGTCGATCCGTCGCGGTCGTCACTGCTGTCCGAAGCGTCGCGGCCGGTGAGCGGCGCGGGACCGCGTCCGTTCGACGCGGACCAGCGACTCATCGTACCGCTCTATCAACTCGACGTGGCGCGCCCGTTCGAGCAGTGGACGGTGCTGGCGCGCACCGGCGGCGAGGAATCCGCGATCGCGTTCAGCGATCTCGGGCTGCCCTCGGCGACGGACTACGTAGCGTTCGAGTTCTGGACCAAGCGCTCGCTCGGCGTGGTGCGCGACACGCTGCGCGCCGGCCCGGTGGACGCGACCTATCAGGTGCAGGTATTCTGTCTTCGTCGGCGCGTGGACCATCCGCAACTGTTGGCGACGAACCGCCACGTGACCTGCGGCGGCGCGGATCTCGTGGAGGTGGCGTGGCGCGACCGCACGCTGCACGGCACGAGCGAGACGGTGGCTGGCGACGCCTACGTACTGTACCTGACCGAACCGACCGGTCATCGGCTGGTGTCGGTGGACGCGGATGGTGCCGAGGTGGTGGGCCACGCGATGGTGGACGGTGTTCGCGTGGTGCGGCTGCTGAGCCGCGCCGGCGGCCGCGTACGGTGGAGCGTGCGTTACGAGTGATTGCGCGCGTCGAACGCGCGCATGATCGTCGATTGGACGGCCTCGATGCTCACCGGCTTGGCGAGAAAATCCTCCATTCCGGCCTCGAGGCACAACTGGCGGTCACTCTCCATGGCGCTCGCCGTCATGGCGACGATGCGGGGGCGACGGTCGGCCGGCAGCAGCTCGACGATCTTGCGCGTGGCTTCGAGCCCGTCCATCTCGGGCATCTGCATGTCCATCAGCACCACGTCGTAGGGCGCGCGGTCCAGCGCCTGCAGCGCTTCGAGGCCGTTGGCGACGACATCGATGCGGTAGCCGAGTTTCTCGCAGATGCGGGAGGCCACCAGCTGGTTGACCGGGTTGTCCTCGGCGAGCAGGATGCGCAGCGGATGGTGCGCGGCGAAGGCGGCATCGACGATCGAGGAGACGGGACGCGAGCTGCGGCGCGGACGGTTCCCCTGCAGCGTCGCCACGATCGCATCGTAGAGCACCGCCGGTTTGACGGGCTTCGTGAGCACGGCGGCGAAGCGTCGCTCATCGCTCGTGCCGCGACGCCCGAGTGACGTGAGCAGGAGCAGCGGCGGCGGCGGCGGTTCGTGCCGCTGCAGTTCGGCGGCGAGTTCGTCGCCATTCATCCCCGGCATCTGCCCGTCGATGATGGCAATGTCGAAACGGTCGCCGGCGGCGAACCGCTCGAGCGCCTCGGCGGGGGTCTCGATGGCGGTCGCGTGCATCCCCCACTGCCGTGCGTGGTGGGCCACGATACGGCGGTTGGTGGCGTTGTCGTCGACGACGAGGAGACGGCGCCCCTCGAGTTCGGGCGCATCCATGCTGACGAAGGTGCGGCGCGTGGCCGGCCCCGGGGTGCCGCGGATGGTGAAGTGGAAGGTCGAGCCCTTCCCGACCTCGCTCTCCACCCACATCCGCCCGCCCATCAGTTCGGCGAGCCGCTTGCTGATGACGAGCCCGAGGCCCGTGCCTCCGAAGACGCGCGTGGTGGATGCGTCCACCTGACTGAACGAACGGAAGAGCCGGTCCATGCGGTCGGCGGGAATGCCGATGCCGGTATCGCGGACGGCGAGGTGCACGTCGTGCGTGCCGTCGGCGAGCGGCGTCGACGCTGCCGCGACGAAGACCTCGCCGCCATGCGTGAACTTCACGGCGTTGGCGAGCAGGTTGACGAGGATCTGGCGGAAGCGGGTGACGTCGCCGATGAAAGTCTGCGGCGTGCCGTCCTCGATGAGGTAGGCGAGTTCGGTCTCGTGTTCGGAGGCGCGGCCGGCGACGAGGTCGAGCGCCGACTCGACGCACTCCTGCAGCGAGAACGGCTGCACCTCGAGCACGAGGTTGCCCGACTCGATCTTGGAGAAATCGAGGATGTCGTTGATGATGACGAGGAGCGCCTCGCCGCTCG
>CAIRBD010000563.1 GCA_903876745.1 uncultured Gemmatimonadota bacterium | reverse complement strand
TGAACTGGATGCGCGAGAACTTGAGGTCGAGCACCTTCGAGATGCTGTTGATGAGCAGCGTCTTGGCGAGCCCGGGCACGCCCACGATGAGACTGTTCCCCCCCGACAGGATGGAGAGGAGCACGAGCTCCACGACCTTCTCCTGCCCCACGATGAGCTTGCGGAGCTCGGAAGTGATCAGGTCGCAGCCCGCCTTCAGACGGTCGGCATGCGCGAGATCGTCGGCGGCGTCGAGGGCGGCACCCGGATGATTGTCGGCCACGGAGAGTGTTCCTGTTGGAGGAGTGCGCCGCGCTCAGTGCGTGAGCGCGTAGATGAGATAGTTCACGCCGAGCTTGTAGGCTTCGTTGGAGACATCCACCGGCGCGAACCCCTGCGCCGACCACTGCCAGAACTCGCCGATGTCGGCGTCCAGATTGCCGAGCACGAGGATGCGCTTCTTCGGGTCGTTGTTCTCGAACCACGCGTAGTACTTGGGGAGGCCGCGATAGCAGGCGCGGTAGTTCGTCCGGCACTGCTGCTCGACCGCCTTCACGTCGATCTTGAAGAACGAATCGAAGATCGGCTCCTTGCCTGTGAGCAGCTGCGGGCGGATGCCGGGCAAGGCCCGTTGCAGTTGCACCTGCGTGTTCTGCCAGTCGGTGCTGCCGCCGAAGTCGTCGAGGATCATGAACCCGCCCTTGAGCAGGTAGTCGTGCAGCCCCTTCACCTCGGCGGCGTTCGGGAACCAGCCCCCCGGCTCGGAGAGATAGCTCACGGGATACCGGAACAGCTGCGGGTCGTCGAGCGCGACGATCGCGCCGCCGACGATCTTCCCCGACGCGACGAACGGGCGCACCGCGCTCACCTCGCGCAGGATGCGCATCAGATGCTCGTCGGCGTCCGGATAGTCGTGTGACCACCCGGGCCCTTCGCGCGAATAGTGCGCGAACCCGCGGTACTTGATGCGGGCGAAGGTGAACCGCCCGTCATACGCCGGATTGCCGTGGAAGTCGGGAGGCGTGTAGAAGTCGGACGGATTGCCAAGCAGACGCGGATCGATGCCGCGGCCCCCGCGACCGCCGCGCCCGCCTCCCTGTGGCATCGCCGACGGTGCGCTCAACGCGAGGAGCGCGAGGATGGTGAGCGCACGTCTCACGGCTTCACCCCGTCGATGATCGCGAGCAGCAGGTCCTGCGCCCGCGCGAAGTTCGGCGCTTCTTCGAGCGCGCGCAACACGCTGCGTTTCGCGCCGGCGTCGTCCCCGGCACGCCGCTCGGCCACCGCGAGCTGATAGAGCGCCTCGGCGCGATCCACCGGATCGAGCGCCACCACGGCGCGCCGTTCGCGCACGGCCTTGCCGCGTTCACCGAGCGCCGTGTAAAACACAGCCAGTAGCTCGTGCTGTGCGATATCGAATGGGTTCACATAGAACGCGCGCTCCAACGCAGCGGCCGCGCGCGCCGTGTCGCCGACGGTTCCGTAGGCCCGCGCGAGCGCCAACAACGCCTCGCCGTTCCCCTCTTCCTGCTCCGCCACCTGCTCGAGCGGAGCGATCGCCTCACGCGTCTTGCCCGCCTTGAGCAGAGCCACGGCGCTGTCGCCCACCGCCTTGGCGTCGATCGGCGTCTCGCGCGCTATGCGCTCGCGCAGGTACGCATCGAAGCGCCGGTCGAATGCCGCGAGGTCGGTGCCGAGCACCTTCTTGAAAGCGTCCTCGGTCCCCAGCCCGGCGCGATACGCCGCAAGCATCCGTACGATGGCCGGCTCGCCGAAGTCCCGCGCGATCAGGTCGCACACCATCGACGCCTGCAGGTACGAGAACTGCACCTGCTGCGGATACGCGGGCCGCACGAAGCCGTCGTTCATCCGGCTCACCGGCACGAGCTTCCCCGCCCGGAACGCCTCGACGAACTCCTCCGTCATCTTGAAGCCCCACGACGGCGACGCCTTGTGCTCCTCCCACACCGACAACCCCTCCGACAGCCACCGCGGCACCCGGTGATCGGTGGACCCGAGCGTGAACGTGTGCGCGAGTTCGTGCCACACCGTGGAACCCCAGTTGAACGGCCCCGCGTCCTTCGCCGCCGGCGAATCGAAAGCGAGCGTGTTGCCAAAGCTCACGCCGAGCGCCCCGAGCCCCGCCAGCCCCACCGTGCGCACCGAGAAATCGGCGTGGCTGCGATACACCTCGATGCGGATCGGTTCATCCGGCACGTAGGCATAGCGGGCCGCGAACGTCGCATAGGCACGCTCCACGAGGTCACCCAGATACAGCGCCAGCAGCGGCGACTCCCCCTTCTCGATCACCAGCCGCGCGTGCGGCGTGACCGTCTCCGTGTAGTTCGCGAACGTGTCGAGCAGGTCGAGCGTGTTCTTCACCCATACGTCGTAGGGATCGCCCTTGAACGCCCGTTCCAGCGCCGCGCGTCCTTCCGCGATGCGACCGAGCCGCAGTTGGTTCATGCCGAGCGCGGCCTGTGCGCGCGCATCGCCGGAATCGAGCGCCACTCCCTGCGCCGCGAGGTCGCGCGCCACGTCGTACCGGCGCACACGCCCCGCGACTTCGGCGAGCGTCACATAGAACGCCGCGTCGCGCGGATGGAGCGCGAGCGTACGCCGCCGCAGCGTCTCGAACGCCGCCGTGTCGCCGGCAAGGAACCGCAGCGCCGCCGCCACCCCGAGCGCGTCGATCGACGAGGGATCCACGGCGAGCGCGCGATCCACATCCTTCTGCGCGTCGGCGTTCCGCTCGCGGTCGAGCGCCTCGCGGGCGCGCACGACGAGCGCCTCGGCATAGTTGGGGTTCACGGCAAGCGCGCGCGCGATGAGCGAGTCGGCGCCGGGCTGTCCGTCGAAGAGCCGCCGGCGCGCCTCGCCGAGCAGTCCGCGCGCGTACGTCGGTTCGGTGGCGACGAGTTCCCGGAACGTGCGCTGCGCCTCGTCGCCGTTGTACTTGGCCAGGAACAGTTCCCCCAGCCCGGCGCGCGCCTCGC
>CAIRBD010000562.1 GCA_903876745.1 uncultured Gemmatimonadota bacterium | reverse complement strand
CGACCTCGGCCAGCAGGATGACCACAAGCCCCAGCGCGATGACGAGGGGCGCGACGGCTGACACCGGCAGCTCGGCGGTGCGCACGACGAGCGAGGTGGACGCACCGGCCAGCAGCAGCGCGAGGATACGCGCGAACGCCAGCGCGCGGTGCGCGCGCTCACGCCGCGCGAGGAGCGCCGCCGAACGGACCGCTGCCGGAGGCTCGTCGTCCTCGAGCGCCAGGAGCGCGCCGTCGGCGAACGCACAGAAGGCGGCGGCGATCACGGAGCCGAATGCCAGCGCGAGGACGAGCAGCGTCATCGGGCGATCAGGCGCATCGCGCGGCGGACGAGCGCCTCCTGCCGACGCCACATCGGCGACGCTTCACGGCCGGCGTCCACGGGATGCTCGAAGCCGAGCACGTGCAGGACGCCGTGCACCACGAGCCGCACGAGTTCCTCCCGCACGCCAACCCCGGCCGACCACGCATTGGCGCGCGCGACGGCGGGAGCAATATAGATGTCGCCGACGAGCGGCGCCCCCGGCTCGCGACGGAAAGCGAACGAGATCACGTCGGTCGCACCGCGGTGCCCGAGGTGTTGGGCATTCAGGCGCGCCATGGCCGGATTCGCGAGCAGCGTCACGGAGAGCATCGCCGAGCGCTCCCCCTCCGCCGCCAGCACCATCTTCGCGACGCGCGCGAGGCGAGGCGCCGCTACAGCGGATCGCACGCCGTCCGCGATCACGGACACGCCGACGGCGGTGGTCCGGTCCGTGCGGGGGCGCGACGTTGCGCTCACGCGCGCTCGGCCTCTCGCGCGTGCTCTCGCTCGTAGGCCTTCACGATCTCGCGGACGAGGCGGTGCCGGATGACGTCGGTCTCGGTGAGGTAGTGGAACGCGATCCCCTCGATGCCGAGCAGCACGCGCTCCACCTGGATGAGACCGCTCTCCTCGCGCTTCGGGAGATCGACCTGCGTCTTGTCGCCGGTGATCACGGCCCGCGAGTTCACGCCGAGGCGCGTCAGGAACATCTTCATCTGCGCCGTCGTCGCGTTCTGGGCCTCGTCGAGGATCACGAACGCATCGGCCAGGGTGCGCCCGCGCATGTAGGCGAGCGGCGCGATCTCGATGACGCGCGTCTCGAGACACTTCTGCACTTTCTCGGGGGGCATCATGTCCTCGAGCGCGTCGTACAGCGGGCGCAGATACGGATCGACCTTCGCCTGCATGTCGCCGGGGAGGAAGCCGAGGGATTCGCCGGCTTCGACCGCGGGGCGCGCGAGCACGATCCGCTTCACGCGCTTGCGGGAGAGTGCGTCGACGGCGGCGGCCACGGCGAGGTACGTCTTGCCCGTACCGGCCGGTCCGATGCCGACGACGATGTCGTTGTCGGCGATGGCCTGCAGATACACGGCCTGTCCCGCCGTCTTGGGCTGGATGATCTTGCGCACACCCGGGAGCACGATGCGCGTTCCCGTGGAGGCAGTGCCCCCCTCCATCGACATGCGCAGCACGTCATCGGGTTCGAGCGTCCGCTGCTGCCGCGCCGCCTCGATCATCTTCTGCGCCACGACGACGGCCTTCTCCACGGCGTCCGCGGTACCGGTGAGCGCCATCGCGTCGCCGCGGAGCGTCACTCGCACGGACAGCAGCTTCTGCAGCTCCACGAGATTCGCGTCCGCGACGCCGGCGAGCGTGAGCAGGTCGACGCCCTCCGTGGAGAGCCGCTGGGTGGAGGGATCGGCGCCCGCGAGTGACGCCAGCGTTCCGTCGCCCATCACTCGCCCTCGACGCGGATGTGCAGATCGCGAAGGTCCGCCGGCGGCACCATCGTCGGCGCACCCTCGAACAACGCGCGCGCTGCGGTCGTCTTGGGAAAAGCGATCACGTCGCGCAGCGACGTGGCGCCGGAGAGCAACATCGCGATGCGGTCGAAGCCGAAGGCGATGCCGCCGTGCGGCGGTGCGCCCGCGCGAAGTCCCTCGAGGAGGAAGCCGAACCGGCGCTCCTGCTCGGCCACGTCGCCGATGCCGAGCAGCTCGAACATCCGCGACTGCACGGCAGGGTCGTGCGTGCGGATGCTGCCGCCGCCGAGTTCGAGCCCGTTCAGCACGACGTCGTACGCGGTGGCGCGCCACCGATGCGGCTCGTCCGGGAACGCCGCGATGTCTTCGGCTTTGGGCGACGTGAACGGATGGTGCACGGCACCGAGCGCGCCCGTGTCAGGATCGCGCTCGAACATCGGGAAATCCGTGACGATGAGGAAGCGGCGGTCGCCTTCCTTGACGAGTCCAAGCCGGAGCGCGCACTCCTGACGCACGCGGTCGAGCGCGGGGTTCGAGACGCGATCGGCCGCGGCGACGAAGAGCGCGAGGGCGCCCTCTTCGAGTGCAAGCTGCGCCTCGGCTTCCGGCGTGAAGAACTTCGCGAT
>CAIRBD010000561.1 GCA_903876745.1 uncultured Gemmatimonadota bacterium | reverse complement strand
TGCGATGGCGTCGAGCGCGCCCTGCAGCTCGCCGCGCAGTCGCGTCGCGTCGAACGCCGCGACGCGGCCGTCCATCCCCTGCACCCGGTCGGCGAGTTTGCGCGCCGCGAGCAGCGGCCCGAACAACTGCTGCTGCTCCGAACTCGCGAGCGCCGCCGGCGACGCGAAGGTGCGCAGCGACCGCGTGAACTCCGGCAACGCGAAGCGCAGCGACGATTCGGACGGCGGCCGCGGCGACTCAGGCACGCGACGCGTTGTGCGAATGGTCCCCGGCGAGCTCGCGTGCGCTGACCGCGGCGGGCTGCCCAGTGCGCGCCTCGTAGCGCGCGACGAAATCGCTCAGCCGCTCGGCCGTGAACGCGTCACGCGGGATTCCCGTCACCGCGATCGCACGCTCGATGGCGGCGGGCTCCCCTTCCACCTCCACGAGCACGTCCATGCGCGGGTACCACTCGATGTGCACGGTCGTGTCGCAGAGCGTGTACTGCGCGATGTCGCGGTCGATCTCGCCGACGACCACATAGCCCAGCCGATCGAGGATCGTCACGAGCGCGGGCGCGTCGTCGGCCGCCGTGGAAAGTTCCTCGCGCACCTTGTAGCCGTCCTGGTAGTGCGTGGGCCCTTTCCAGTCGACCGTGGCGCGTGCGCCCGACGCGTCCGTGTAGGTTCGCACGCGCAGCACGTGGTCCTTGCCGAACAGCGTGCTCCGCGCGGTGTCGTACCGGCGGTCGCTCAGGCTGCCGCGAAAGGTGCAGACCGCGCCGGCGGCGTCGAGCGCGCGCTGCAGCGCCGGCGCGTCGGGGACGATCGCTTTCAGTTCGACTTCACGCATCGAGGATGGCGGCGAGCACGGCCGCCGTGTCGGCGAGGTTGTCGAAGACGGCGTCGGGACCGCACGCCGCGAGCTGCTCGCGTGAATACGACCCCGTCGCCACGGCGATCGTGCGCGCACCGATGGGACGCGCACACGCCACGTCGCTCGGCGTGTCGCCGATCACGATGACCGACGCGCCGGGGATGGCGCGGCCGAGGGCCGCGCTCGCGCGCGCCTGCGCGATGGCCGGCAGCTCGTGGCGCACCTCGTGGTCGCTCCCGAACGCGCCCACCTGGAACCGCGCGAAGTCCACGCCCACGGCGCGCAGCTTGTGCTCCGCGCCGCGCACCACGTTGCCCGTCAGCAGACCGAGCATCACGCCCTCGCACGCGTCGACCGCGTCGATGATCTCTGCGACGCCGGGGAGGAGCGTCGAGCGGTGGCCCGTGTCGTCCATCTCCGCGGCGAGTTCGACGAGATACGCGTCGACGACCGCGTCCATGCGCGCGTCGACGTCGGCGTCGGTGAATCCGCTCGCGCGCATCGTCTCGCGCACGATCTGCTTGTCGGTCTTGCCATCGTAGCGATAGTCGGCGGGGCCGGTGGCGCCGAACACCGCGCCGAGGGCGCGCTCCATCGACCGTCGTCCCACGCCGTGCGACCAGAGGATCGTCCCGTCGATGTCGAAGAGCGCGACCTTCATTCGCCGTGCGCCGGTTCGGGCGCCGAGGGACGACGCGTCAGCAGCAGCCCGCCGAGCACGCCGGCCGCGCCCACGCCCTACCATGGGGTGGGGATCTCGCCGAGCAGCGGCCAGGAGACGAGCACGGCCACGATCGGCTGGAGGTTGGAGAACATCGCGGTGCGCGTGGGGCCGATCACCCGCACGCCGCGATACCAGAAGAGGTACGCGATGCCCATCGCGCCGAGGCCGCTGTACGCGATGGCGCCGAACAGCAGCGGGGGCTGATGCGCCCAATCCGTGGCCACGATGGACGGCATCGAGACGACGAGCAGCGGGATCACGCCGCCGACGAGTGTCCACGCGGCGATCTGCACCCCCTGCACGCGCGCGAGCAACGGCGTGAGCCAGTGCGTATAGAATGCCCAGCAGACGACCGAACAGAGGATGTACAGGTCGCCGATCGCGCCCGACGCGCCTGAGTGCGACGTCGCCGACCCGAAGATCACGAAGCCGATGCCGGCGAGCGAACACGCGATGCCGGCGACGGTCCGGCGCGTGATCCGTTCCAGGCCGAGCATCTGACCGACGATCGCGATCACGGCCGGGCTGGCCGCGATGACGAGCGACGCGGTGCCCGCACGCGTGGTGCGCAGCCCCATGATGAAGAACGTCTGATAGATGCCGTGCCCGAGCACGCCGAGCAGCATCAGCCGGCCGATGTCGCCGATCGAGGGTTTCCGTTCTTTCGAGAGCACGGTCACGGCGAGGAGCGCGAGCGCGCCGACCACCATCCGCACCGAGTTATAGGCGAGCGGCGCGATCTGCTGGCTGCCGTACTTGAGGGCAGAGAAGTTGACCCCCCAGATGAGCACCATGACGAGCAGGAGAGCCTCGGTGACGAGGACCTCGCGTGTCAGGGGAGCGGCGGGCGGGTTCGAGGACATTCGTGAAAACTAACCCGCCGGTGGAGCCGAATGGCACAGTCGTTCCTATCGCCCCTCGCGTCCGGGTTCTAAGTTTGCCGCATGCACGTTTCCTTCGCTCTCTTCGCGGACGCCGCGAACCTCTCCCAGGAAGGGAAGCTCAACATCCTCGGCGTGTTCGACGCGCTCTCCATCACGACGCTTCCCGCCGTGCACCCGCGGGCGACGCTCGTGGTGCGCCTCAAGGCGGATGTCACCGACGCGGGGCTGCACGCGCTCGGCTTCTGCTGGGAGAGTCCCGACGGCGAGGAGATCTGGTCGTCCTCCGGCGAACTCGAGGTCGGCACGCCGCCGCCGGGTGCGCACGACATCGACATCCCGGTGATCGCGTCGATCGACCTCCCGATCAACGAGGCCGGGGCGCATACGCTGCGGGTGGATCTCGACGGCGAGCCGCGCGCCGCGCTCACACTGCACGTGCGGATCGGCGCGCCGGTGGCGCCGATGAACGGACTGGTCAGCTAGCGGTCGTCGGGCGCCGGCAGCGAACGGCGCCGGTCAGTTGGCCGCGTCGGCGAGCCCCGGGATCCCGTCCCGCCCCTTCGCCATCCGCACGGCCCGCTCGATCGCGCGCTCGAGCGCGGCGGCGGCGAAGGCCTCGCACTGCACCAGCGGCGCGCGCGCACCGGTCATCGGACTCAACGCGAACACCACGTCGCCGTCGTAGCTCGTTCCCGCCGGGCCGAGCCGCCGGTGCAGCGCGGCACTCGCGGCGCGGGCCACCTGATGCAGTTCCGCCTTCGACAGCTGCACGTCGAGCGCCACGACGCACAGCGTCGTGTTCGTTCCCGCGAACGCCGACGCGTCGGCGTGCATGAGCACACGCTCCGTGTCGGCGTAGCCGCCATCGGGGAGTCGTGCGCCGGCGAGGATCGAGCCGTCCGACGCGCGCACATGGCCGAACGCGTTCACCACGGCGATGGCCGCCGCACGCACGCCGCCCTCCCGCGCCGGTCCCTCGACGGCGATCCCCACGCCGCCCTTCATCGCGTGTGCGAACCCCATCACCTTGCCCACGGTGCATCCGGTGCCGGCGCCCACGCTCCCTTCGGCGACGCCCTGCGACACCGCGCTCTCGCACGCCGCGTACGCCATCTCGGGCGTCGGGCGCGCCGCGAACGCGCCGAGCGGCGCCAGATCGAACACCACGGCGGCTGGGACGATCGGCACCACGCCTCCGCCGATGGCATGTCCGCGCTTCCGCTCCTCCATCCACCGCATCACGCCGGCGGCGGCATCGAGGCCATAGGCCGAGCCGCCGCTCAACAGGATCGCATCCACCAGGTCGACCATCGCGTCGGGCGCGAGCAGCGACACCTCGCGCGTTCCCGTGGCGCGGCCGAGTACGAACGCGCTCGCGCGCAGCGGCCCGTCGATCCCGCGCAACACGGTGCACCCGGTGGCGCCACGCTCGTCCGTGGCGTGGCCGATCGCGATCCCGAATCCGTCGAGCGCGGGTGCCGTCGTCACGCGGACGGCGCCGCAGCGGGTGGCGCCGACGGCCCGGCTTCCGCCGTGCACTTCGCGCAGCGCACCACACCCTTGAGGTTGCACATGAGACACAGGAAGGTGCCGCAGCGTTCGCACGGATAGCCTTCCGACGCCCGCGCTTCGGTGCCGCACGCGCGGCACGTCATCCGGTCGGTGGTGGTCATCGTCAACGGGGTTTCTCGGCGAGGTCGTACTCGCGGATCTTCTTGATGAGCGTGGCACGCGAGATGCCGAGCTCGCGGGCCGCATGCGTGCGGTTGTGTTCGTTCGCCTTGAGCGTGCGGTCGATGTGCGCTTTCTCCACCTCGGCGAGCGAGCGCGGCACGTGGTGCGCGACGTCGGCGCCGCTCGCGCCGGCCACCTCGCGCGGCAGCGCGGTCAGTTCGATGGTCTGCTGGCCGCGGGCCATGAGCATCGCGCGCTCGAGCACGTTGCGCAGCTCGCGGATGTTCCCGGGCCAGGAATAGCGCAGGATGGCGTCGAGCGTCGCATCCGACATCACCGTCGGCGCGCCCGGCAGTCCCGAGGCCAGGCCGTCGAGCAGGTGCGCGGCGAGTTCGAGCAGGTCCTCGCGCGAGCGCGCCCGCAGCGGCGGCAGGTTGATCGGCATCACCGACAGACGGTAGTAGAGGTCCTCGCGGAACCGGCCCGCCGTGACCTCGTTCACGAGATCCTTGCTCGTCGCCGCGATGACGCGGACATTCGGTGTGATCTCCGTCGTCCCGCCGTGTCGCCGGAAGCCCTTGCCCTCGAGCACGCGCACGAGCTTGGGCTGCAGGTGCGGGTCGAGGTCGCCGATCTCGTCGAGGAACAGCGTGCCGCCATCGGCGATCTCGAACAGTCCCTTCCGCGTCGGACCGCCGGAGCCGTCGAGACCGCTCTCGACGCCGAACAGCTCGGAGTCGAGCGACTCCGCGGTCAGCGCCGCGCAATTCACCTCGACGAACGGCTTCGCGGCGCGCGGGCTCTGCGCGTGGATCAGCTCCGCGACCCGCCCCTTCCCCGAGCCGCTCTCGCCGACGATCAGCGCCGTCGTCCGGTCGCTGGCCGCGAGCAGCGAGATCTGCGCCGACAGTTCGCGCATCGCCGCCGAGGGGCCGAACACGATGTTCGACCCGGCGCCGCGCCGGTCGCTCAGGTACCGGTTCATGCGGCGGAGCGCCGCCTTCTCCAGCGCGCGCTCGGCGGCCGCGGCCAGATGGCTCAGGTCCACCGGCTTCGTCAGGAAGTTCTCGGCGCCCTTGTGCAGCGCGTCCACCGCCATCGGCACGTCGCCGTACGCCGTGACCATCACGACCACGGGATTGTCCTCGCGGATCTTCGCGAGCACGTCGAAGCCCGTCATATCGGGGAGCCGCACGTCGAGCAGCACGAGGTCGGGGCGCACGCGGTAGTACGCCTCCACACCCTCGGCGCCGGTGTGCGCTTCGGTGACGACGTGGTTGCCGTCGTGGCGGAAGAACATCGCAGAGGCGGTCGCGATCGCGACTTCGTCGTCAATGATGAGGATGCTGGCCATCGCTAGTCGGTGCCTGGAGAGGGCGGCGCGACGATCGGGAGGAGCACCTCGAAGATGGCGCCCTTCCCCGGCTCCGAGGTGACCGCCAGCGTGCCACCGTGCTCTCGCACGATGCCGAAACTGATGGACAACCCGAGGCCGGTCCCGATACCGCGCGGCTTGGTGGTGTAGAATGGATTGAAGATGTGGGCGAGATGCTCCGGCGCGATCCCGGGACCGGTGTCCGACACGCTCACGACGAGCAGATCGTCGCGACGCGCCGTGCGGATCGTCGCGAGCCGTGAGCCGGACTGGTTCGCCAGCGCCTGCTCGGCGTTGGAGAGCAGGTTGATGAACACCTGCTGCAGCTGGAACGGATCGGCCCAGGTGAGCGGCAGCGATTCGTCCAGGAAGGTCTGCAGGTGGATCTGCTGCATCTTGAGCGGGTAGCGCCGCAGCTCGATCGTGTCCTGCAGCACCTGATTGATGTTCGTCGGCATCCGCTCCGGCGGGTTCTGCCGCGCGAACGTCAGGAGCTTCCCCACGATGCGCGCGGCGCGCTTCGCCTCGTTGACGATCGTCTCGACGGCGCGGTGCGAGTCGTCGCCGCTCGCCTGCTGCCCCTGCAGCAGCTGCGCGAACGCGAGGATGCCGGCGAGCGGCGAGTTCATCTCGTGCGCCACGCCCCCCACCATCTCACCGAGCGCGGCGAGCCGCTCGCGCCGCGTCGCCTGCTCGTAGAGGATGCGTTCATCCGTGATGTCGCGCAGGATGGCGAGCACGCCCGACACGCGCCCGCCGTCGTAGATCGGCGCCGTGATCATGCTCGACACGCGCTCCGTGCCGGTGGGCGCGCGATAGCGCAACTCGCGGCGTTCGCGCTTGCCGCCGAGCGAGGCCGCGAACATCTGCCACTTGTCGGGCCGCTCCTCCGGCAGGAGCACGTCGGTGAAATGCGTGCCGATCATGGCCTCGCGCGTCCGCCCCATCGCGCGCTCGAGCGCGCGGTTGACGGCCGTGAAGTTGCCCTCTTCGTCCACGGTGCAGATCGCATCCTCGGCGCTCTCGACGAGCCGCGCGTACCGCTGCTCGGCGCGCTCGAGCGCGAGCGCGCGAGCGCGTTCCTCGGTCACGTCGCGCGCCACGCAGAGCACCGACGTCACCTCGTCGCCGCGCCGGATGGGCGTGTTCGACACCGAGACGAGCCGCCGCGTGCCGTCCGGGCGCACGATGTGGCACTCGTACCGCCGCAGGCCGCCGGCGAGCGCCGCCGCCCACTCGGCCGCCACCTCGTGGACCTCCGCGGCATCGAGCATCGGCGTGATCGGCCGCCCCATCAGCGCGTCGCGGGGGATGCCCCAGAGCGCCACGCATGATTCGTTCGCCGAGGTGAACCGCCCCTCGTGATCGAGGGTGAAGATCGCGTCGGCGGCCACCTCGAGGAGATTCCGATGGCGCTCCTCGAGCGCGTGGAACGCCGTCACGTCGTCCACCGTCACCACCGCGCCGCCGTTCGGGTGCGGCGACGTCACCAGATCGAACACCCGCGCGCTCCATGCGGCGCGCAGCGTGCCGCGCCCCACCGTCCGCCGCCGGATGGCGATGCCGAGCGGATCGGTGTCGGTGATCTCGCGGTCCTCGTGCAGCAGCGCCGCGTACAACGCGCGCCCCGCGAGTGACCCGCCGTCGCCCAGGCCGGCGAACGTGGCGAGCCTCGCGTTGTGGCGCACGACGTAGCCTTCGGCGTCGAGCACGGCCACGCCGCCGGCGATCGCGTCGAACGCGGCGCTCAGCTCGCGCGTCGCTTCGCTCGCCTCCTCGTAGAGCCGCGCATTCACCACGGCGAGCGCGAGCTGCGAGGCGAGGCG
>CAIRBD010000560.1 GCA_903876745.1 uncultured Gemmatimonadota bacterium | reverse complement strand
TCCATGCCGGCTACGTGCGGCGCCGGTATCCGGAATTCCTGGAACGCTGCGGCGGCACGCTCGGCCCGTGGCTCGCCGAACGCGAGACGACGCTCAGGGATTTCGAGATCCCGCTGCTGCCGATCATGAGCGCGGCCACGTTCGGGCTCCTCAACCTGCCGCTTGAGGGAGAATTTCGCCGGCAGTTCGTCGCCTCGACGGTCGAACAGCTGCTGTGCATCGTGCTCTCGGGACTCGCGTCCCGGCCGGCCGCGATTGTCCGTCTGTCGGCCCGCGACCGGAAGACGCTGCAGGACATCCGCCGGGCGCTCGACGACTCGCTCGCCGATGACGTCACGCTCGAGGCGCTGGCGCGCCGGTTCGGGATCAACCGCAACAAGCTGGGGTTCGGGTTCAAGGAGCTGTTCGGCATGCCCGTGTTCGAGTACATCGCGGACCGGCGCATGGGCACCGCGTTCGAGCTCTTGTCGACGGGCGACTATTCGGTCGGCGAGGTCAGCCGGCGGGTAGGGTATGCGCACCTGTGCAACTTTGCGACGGCGTTCCGGCGGAAGTTCGGGCGCACGCCGAGCAGCATCGGCCCCAATCGTCGTCGCAAGAAGATCAACTGAGCCGGCGGCAGCCGACGATCGCAACGCTTGACCGAGGAAACGCCGCCATGACGAGCCCTGTCGCCCCGAACGTTGCCGCATTGCTGTCCGACTCCGTCATCGTCGACATGACGGCGCCGGGATCGCCGATGATGGCGGTGACGCCGTCGCTGGAGACCACCGAACGCTGGATCGGGCAGTACGAACGCGCCGGCATTACCTGGGCGTCGTTCACCGTCGCGACCGACCAGACGGGCGGGGTCGAAGCGACGCTGCGGACGATCGCGACTGCACGCCGCTGGTTCCTGGACCGACCGGATCGCTTTGTGTTCGTCGAGCGCGCCGCGGACATCCGCCGCGCCAAGCGCGAGAAGAAGCTCGCCGTGAGCCTCAATTTTCAGGGCACCGTGCCCATTGGCACGGATCTGAAGCTCATCGAAGTCTACAAGCGCCTCGGCGTCGAGCACATGCTGATGGCCTACAACGCCCGGAACTTCGTCGGCGACGGCTGTCACGAGGCGAACGACGCGGGCCTGAGCACCTTCGGCGCGACGCTGGTCGCGGAGATGAACCGCGTCGGCGTGCTGGTCGACGTCAGTCACACCGGCTTTCGGACCTCGATGGACGTCATCGCGCTTTCCAGGGCCCCGGTCATCATGTCGCACGCCAATCCGAAGGCGCTGTTCGAGCACGACCGCAACGTCCCCGACGCGCAGATCCGCGCAATGGCGAAGACCGGCGGCGTCATGGGGATCCATGGCGTCGGCATCTTCCTCAGCAAGGACGGTCTCGACATTTCCGCAGAGACGCTCGCGCGGCACGTCGACTACGTCGTGCAGATGGTGGGACCCGAGCACGTCGGATTCGGGCTCGATTACGTCGAGAATATCCCGCTGCTCAAGGCGTTCGTCGCGGCGAGTCCCCCAGGCGCCTACAAGGAAGGCGCCGGTTACCTCAATGATAAAATCCTGTTCGCGCCGCCCGCGGTGGTCGGCCCGGTCGTGGACGTATTGCTGAGGAAAGGCTATGCGGTCGCGGACGTCCGCGGGATCCTGGGCGAGAACTGGTTGCGAGTCTTCAGCACGGTCTGCGGTTGAGCGACCCCGCACGGTAGCCGGTAGGGCAATCGTGACAATAGCGAAGGACGATCCCGACTCTTTTCAAGACAGTATCCCGGACGAACGAGCATGTACCTGACCCAGGCCCTCCATCGCGTGGTGCAACAGCACCCGGATCGCAATGCGACTCGGTTCGGCGGCCGCGAGCGCACGTTCCGCGAGTTCGCGGACCGGGTCGCGCGGCTGGCGGGCGCGCTGCAGCGGCTTGGGCTACGGGCCGGCGACCGCGTTGCGATACTGTCGCTCAACTCCGATCGCTATCTCGAATACCAGATGGCCGTGCCCTGGGCCGGCGGCGTGATGAACCCCTGCAACACGCGCTGGTCGCCGCGCGAGATCCTGTACTCGCTGGAGGACTCAGGGTCGACGATCCTGCTGGTCGACGACACGTTCAGTCCGCTGATCGAGCAGTTTCGCCGCGAATCGGCGACGCTGCGTGAGATCGTGCATTGCGGCGACGGCGCGACCCCGAGCGGCACGCACGACTACGAAGCGCTGCTCTCGGCGGCGCAACCCGTTCCCGACGCGCTGCGCCGTGGCGCGGATCTCGCCGGGATCTTCTACACCGGCGGGACGACCGGCCATCCCAAAGGGGTGATGCTGAGCCACGCCAACCTGTGCTGGTCGGGGCTCGCCGCGCGTGCCGAGGGCCTCGCGACCCCGAATGGCGTCTACCTGCACGCGGCGCCGATGTTTCATCTGGCCGACATGGGCGCGGCGATGGCGCACTGGTGCGAAGGCAATACGCACTCGGTCGTCGCCTCGTTCAATCCGGAATTGGTAATCGATCGCATCGAGCGCGATCGCGTCACGCACGTCCTGCTGGTGCCGACGATGATCCAGATGCTGGTGGATCATCCGGCCATGAAGGCTCCGCACGACCTGAGCTCGTTGCAACTGATCATATACGGGGCTTCACCGATCGCCGAGGCCGTGCTGGAGCGGGCGATGCAGGCTCTGCCGGGTGTCGGCTTCGTGCAGGCCTACGGCATGACGGAGCTGTCGCCCATCGCGACCGTCAACCCCGCCTGGTACCACACGCGCGAAGCCCGCAAGCTCGGCAAACTGCGATCCGCCGGACGGGCCACCTTCTGCACCGAGGTGCGCGTCGTCG
>CAIRBD010000559.1 GCA_903876745.1 uncultured Gemmatimonadota bacterium | reverse complement strand
GGCAGCGTCCGCACCCCCACGGGACTGACCGTGAAGGCCAAGCTCGACAAGCGCAGCTACCTGCGCTTGTCAACCACCTACCAGTCGAAAATGTCGGATAGAGGATCAGCGCGACGAAAGGAGGAAAGACGGATGGTGTCAGGTGGCAGTTCGGCAGGGCTTGGCTGACAGCTGACAGGGGCGGTGCGGGACGGGCCGGAGGGGATGGCGCGGGTGGAGGGCGCGGTGGACGTGAGCGGGAGCTACGCGAGCGGGATGAGACGGTCTGCGAGTTGGCGGACCGCGGCGTGACGTTCACGGGGGCTGATCGCGAAGGTCGCTTCGATTCTGCGGGTGGCGACGAGGAAGAGCTGCTGGCGCTGGGCCTGGTCGCGGGCGCGCAGCACGTCGGCCAGCGAGCCGATCCAGAAGTTGCGTTCGAGTGGGCTCTGGGTACCCAGGGCGCGATCGACGCAGTCGGCCACCACCGCGGCGTTGGTCTCGGCGCAGACGATCTTTCGCGCGGCGACGAGCGAGGTGAGCATCTGATCGCGCGCTTCGAGGCGGAGCTGCAAGAGCCGCAGTGCGATGTGCTCGCCTTCGACCTCCGTGGCGACGTTGCGCACGATGCCCAGGAGGTAGCGAGCGTCGGCACCCTCGGGCAGCGTCTTGGCGAGGCGCTTGCCATCGAAGATCGCGATCCCGTCGATGATGGCGTACAGGGGATAGCCGGCGATGGCGATGCGGACGTGGCGCTCCGGGGCGAGCAGGCCGAGGCGAGCGAAGTGCCTGTCGAGCAGCGCGAGGACCACGGGACGGCGCCGTGCCTGGAGCGTGCGCCGCGCCAGCTCCTGACGCTCGGCGGTCTGCCGCAGCGCCTGACGAGCCTGCTCGATCTGGTCGTCGGAGGGCTGGTCGGAATACAGCTCGACCCGCGAGCGCCCAGCGCGATCGGCGCGGGGGCGGTGATTGGTGGTGCGCGCCCAGACCTTCACGACGAGGCGCACCAGGTCGGCGGCGAGTGCCTGGGCGCCGCCACGCGTGTCGAGCACGAGGTCGGGCAGTCGCTGGGAAAAGAGGCCGAAGGCGCCCTCGACGTGAGCCTTGTTCTGGGGGCGCTCGACGGTGGCGCGGATGCGGATGGTGTCGCCCAGTGCGCGTTCGACCTCGGGCGTGTGATTGGACGGACGATTGTCGAGCAGGAGCGCGAGGGGGGCTTGGGCGGTGGTGGCGACACCATCGGCGAACGCCTCGATGACGGCGGCGGCATCCTCCTCGAGGCGCACCGAGGCGCCGGTGAAGGCGGCGGTGTGCGCATCGACATCCAGTTCGAGGTTGAAGGTGAAGCGGCTTGCGTCGATCGTGACCGGCAGTTGCATGCCGTCGCCGACCCACTGGGCGCCGGGGAAGTAGGTGCGGAAGGCGCCGCGCAGGGCGACCTCGTCGGGGCGCCGGCCCTGGCGGCGGCCCCGCAGTCGCACGCCGTGGACTTCGAGGATGCGGGCGATCAGGTCCCGTCCGAAGGGCACGCGCAGCTCGCCGCCGACATGCTCGCAGAAGGCGACGAAGCCACCCTGCCAGCGCGCCCAGGCATCGAGCACGCTCTGCATCTGCGGGCCCTCGGTCTGGGGCCGCGGCGGGGCCCCGGGCTCGGTGGCGGCCACCGGGGTCGGCGGCGGCGGCTCGCGCAGCCAGTCCTTGAGCGTGCCCAAGGGGACCTCCACGGCCGCCGCGAACGCCTCGACATCGAGCGCCGCGTGCTCGGTGCGCAGGTCGAGCACGCGGTGTCGAAAGCCGTCGGAGTAGTGCTGACGCACGTCGCTGTGGTGGACGCACCCCGGGTGGCGCATGACGTAGGCGAGCACCGTGCGCGTCAGGGTCGCGCTGTGGGGCTCGGGCGCCGGCGGCTCCTTGGGTGGGCGCCCCCGCTTGGGCAAAAGCGTCGGCAGCAACTCGACCAGGACGGCGAGCATCTCGTAGGCGGTGCTGCGCGACACCTTGGTCGCCGCGAGGATCTGGGGGATCGTCGGCGCCGGCAGCGAGAGCGACTCGCACACCGCGCGGGCCAGGATCAGCAGCGCCGTGACCGCGAGGGGGCAGACGGAGAGCAGTTTTTGGGCTATCAAGGAGTTGGCCTTCTCGGGCTTGGCTATGGGTTGTGTGCAAACTCCCCATGCCTGAACTCGACGAGGGCCGCTTCTTTTTTGATCGCCCGGGTGGCTCTCAGGCCGGCGGGCCGAGCAGCTTCTGTCCCAGCAGCCACACCTCCGGTACGCCGCCGCGGCTGGTCACCTTGAACAGCTCCAGGCACCGGTCGCGAAGCTCGACCCCGTCGCCCACGTCGCGCCCCCCGCCGGCCTCGATGCGCGCGAGCACCTCGGCCGCCCGTCCGTAGTAGCGGTCGGCCGGCACCAGCAGCCCGCCGAGCGCGTGGTGCGTGCGACCGTGGTTGTACCAGTGCAGGTGCACCTCGAGCCGGCGGCGCATCTCGGCCACGTCGTAGAAGCGGTGGGCGTCGAACAGCTCTTTGTGCAGGTTGGCGTTGAACACCTCGACCTTGCCATTCCACTCTTTGTGCTCGGCGACGACCTGGTCGATGCCCATCTCCGTGAGCAGATCCGTGAAGCGCGAGATGCCCCGCCACGACCAGAACGCCGACCCCTTGTCGTGCATCACGCGCTCGGGACGACCGTGCCGCGCCGTCGCCTCCTCGAAGGTCTTGATGACCATGTCCGCGCGCTCCGCGTCGTCGACGCCGTGACCGACCACGAAGCGCGAGCAGTCGTCGATCAGGATCAACGAGAAGGTCGACACCCGCCCAATGAACCGCTGCACGAAATCCAGGTGCCACAGGTGATTGGGCCGCACCGCCTCGTAGCGCCGCTCGTGCCGGTCCCGCTCCACCTTGGGCGGCCGATACCCCGCGTCCTGCATCACCCGCCGTGCCGTGTGCACCGCGATCTTGATGCCCTTGCGTCGAAGCTGATTGACCACCTGGCTCGGTCCCAGCCCCGGGTGTTGCTTGTACTCCTCGAGGATCTCCCGATCGCGTGCCGCCTCGATGTCCTTGGGCGCCGGACCCGTCGTCGGCGACGGGCCCTGTCCGGCCGCCGCCCTCTTCACCTGGCGCTGCCAGTCGTAGATCGAGAAGCGAGTCATCGCGAACTTGACGGCCGCCGCCGTCACCCCGTGCGCCGCCGCGTACTCCACCGCCTCGGCCTTCTGCGATGGAGTGTAGACCTTGGCCACCCGGGAGCGGCTCACCGGCTTGGCCGCCGGGACCTCGGCCGCCGTCTCGGTCTGGGTTGCGCCACCCGTCGCTGCGGCTCGCGCAACCGGCGTTGCCTCCACGCTGCTCGACGACGGCGCGGGCTCGCGCGGCGTCGAGGTGTCCTCGCCTTTGGTCGCCGACGCCGGAGCCGATCGCGCGCCCTCAGCTCGTGTGACGCCCGCCGCCGATGCCCACCGACTCACACTGCTCTGCGGCACCCCGTGCTTCGTGGCCGCCCCTCTCACCCCGCTCGCCGCAACGTCCGCGACCACCGCCGCCCGCTGCTCGCTCGTGTACGTCCTGCGCTTGCTCGCCTCCATCGTGACCTCCGCCCGCCCTCGGTCACCCCTCCGGCCCGTCCGGAGTTTGCGTGCCGATCACGGATGGTCAGATGATGGGCAACGACAGGTAGCCCACCGCGCCGCCGAAGAAGCGAGGGAGCGCCGGGTCGGGCACGGCGCGATAGGGCGCCACGAAGCGGGACAGCGCGGTCGCCGGATCGATGGGCTCGTCGCT
>CAIRBD010000558.1 GCA_903876745.1 uncultured Gemmatimonadota bacterium | reverse complement strand
TTTTCCAGGAGCACCGACTGAATGGTCTAGGCCCACAATAAGACCTTTATTTAGACTTGGCGAATTGACAACACCCACCACATTCAGTGCAAGCAGTCCTGATAGGCATGGAAGCGATGATGGCCATCCAACACCTGGTAACCACCCTTGTATCTCCTAGCCAAGATTGGTGGGAGCTCGTCACCTTTGCCTGCCTTGATTAACTTGACCATTTTACTCATGTTGGCTGCACTCTTGGCATCCTTCATCTTCTCGTCGTCGAACTGCCCCTCGCTCCGCGAGATCACGAGCGTCGCCACGCCGTTGCCGATCAGGTTGGTGATGGCCCGCGCCTCGCTCATGAACCGGTCCACGCCCAGCAGCAGCGCCACCCCTTCGATCGGCACGGTGCGCGTGGCCGCGAGCGTGCTCGCCAGCACGATGAACCCCGACCCGGTCACCCCCGCCGCACCCTTCGACGTCACCATCAGCACGCCGAGGATCGCCAGCTGCTCGCCCAGTGAGAGATGCACGCCGTACACCTGGGCGAGGAACAGCGTCGCCATCGTCAGGTAGATGCTCGTGCCGTCGAGGTTGAACGAGTACCCCGTGGGCACCACCAGCCCCACGATCGGCCGCGCGCAGCCGTACCGCTCGAGCTTCGCCATCAGCCCCGGCAGCGCCGCCTCGCTGGACGACGTCCCCAGCACAATTAGTATCTCTTCGCGAATAAATCGCAGGAACCGCCAGAGACTGAACCCGTACCACTTGGCGATGAGGTTCAGCACCACGAAGATGAAGATCGCCATCGTCAGGTACACGTCGAGCATCAGGCGCCCCAGCGGCAGCAGCGTCTTCAGCCCGAACGTCCCCACGGTGTACGCCATCGCGCCGAACGCGCCCAGCGGCGCGATCTTCATGATCATCGCGACGATCTTGAAGAACACCTCGAGGGTCCGCTCCAGCACGTCGGAGAGCGCCGTCGCGCCGCTCCCCACGCTCACCATCGCGAAGCCGAACAGCACGGCGAAGAACACCACCTGCAGGATGTCCCCCTCGGCGAACGCCTGCACCGGACTCGACGGCACGATGTGCGTGAGGAAATCGATGAACGTCAGCCCCTTCCCCTGCACCGCGTAGGCCGACGCGTCGCCTTTCGCGAGCGCCGTCACGTCGAGCCCCGCGCCCGGCTGCGTGAGATTCACGACCGTCAGCCCGATCCCCAGCGCGAACGTGGTCACGATCTCGAAGTAGAGAAACGCCTTCCCCCCCACCCGGCCGATCTTCTTCACGTCGGCGATGTTGGCGATGCCGAGCACGATCGTGAGGAAGATGATCGGCCCGATCACCATCTTCACGAGTTTCACGAACGTGTCGCCGACCGGCTTCATCGACTTGGCGAGGTCGGGGGCGACCACGCCAAGGATCACGCCACAGGTCACGGCGAACAGCACCTGGACGGTCAGGTTCCGCGCAAAGCGTCTCATCGTCCGCTAAGATTCGGCTGATGCTCACTCCCGCGCAACATGTCCTCGTGGCCGGTGTCGCCGTCCTGGCCGGCGCGGCCAACGCCTTTGCCGGCGGCGGCATGCTGCTGGTCTTCCCCGCGCTCATCGGCATGGGAGTGCCGTCACTCACGGCGAACGCCACCAGCACCGTCGCGCTCTGGCCCGGCGCGCTGAGCTCCGTGTTCGGGTACCGGAGTGAGCTCGCCAACGCGAAACAGTGGGTGCTGCATTTCGCCGTCCCGAGCGTGCTGGGCGGGCTCGTCGGGGGCGTGCTGCTCACGCTCACGCCACAGTCCCGGTTCGACCAGATCGTGCCGTGGCTCGTGGCCTTCGCGACGACGCTGTTCGTGGCACAGCGGCCGGTGCTCGACCTGTTGCGGCGACGTGTGGGCTACCATGCACCGCACGCCGGCGACATCACCCTGAAGAAGCCGCCGCTGGCTTTCGTGGTGTTCCACTTCTTCATCGCCATCTACGGCGGCTATTTCGGCGGCGGCGCGGGGCTCATCATGCTCGCCGCCCTTTCGTTGATGGGGCTCACGAACATCCACCAGATGAACGGGCTCAAGCTGCTCTTCGCCGCGACGTTCAACTTCGTCGCCATCGGCGCGTTCGTCGCGAAGGGCCTCGTCGACTGGAATATCGGTCTCACGATGGGCGTCGGCGCCATCGCCGGCGGACTCGGTGCCTCTCGCCTCGCCCAGAAGGTGCCGCAGAGCTGGGTGCGCGCGTCCATCGGGTTCATCGGATTCGGCAGCGCGTCGTGGCTGTACTACCAGCAGCACGGGCGCGGGTAGACGGTTCAACAGCCCAACAGCGGAACCGCGGAAACTCGCGGAGCACAACGGTGGAAACGACGCGGAGACTGCAACTTCTTGGGGAACGACTGCGCGCGCCGCGCGCTGTCGTACATAAGAAGAAGCAGTCTCCGCGCTGTTTCCGTTCTGTGTTCCGCGTGTTTCCGCGGTGCTGCTGTTCTGCTGTGCTGCGGTGCTGCTGTGCTGCTGTGCTGCTGTGCTGTGTTCGCGCTCCCGCCTACGGCACCCGCACCGCCACCACCGCCGACGCGTTCCCCACGCGATCCACCGCCGTCACCGCCACCGCTTCGGCCGGCACGAGCGGGTCGTGCCCGATCTCCGAGAGCCCGATCGACCGGCGCGCCCCGTCCACGAGACGCGACTGCCACGCCGAGCCGAACCGTGCCTGCACCAGCCACCAACGCACGACGTCCTTGCCGGCCGGGGCGAGCACCAGTTGATCGTCACCGGCGCCCGCGTGGATGGAGACCTTCGGCACCGACGGCGTGTCGTGCTCCATCCACGGCGATGCAGGCACCAACGCCGGCTCGCCATACACGAGCCGCGCCAGCGCCGTCGCCACGCTGTCGGGATCGTCGAGGAAGGCGCGCATCGAGAAGTGCACGTTGCCCGTCGCCCCCGTCTGCGCGCGCGTCGCGCGCACCTGCGTCACGAGTTCATCGCGGCGCCACGCCGTCGGCGACCCGCCCGCCGCTCGCACTTTGCTCGTGTAGTTGCCGGGCCACATGTGTCGATGCTGCGCGTTCTGCTCCACCCACCAGGCGAGCAGGTCGGGGTAACGCTGCCCTTCTTTGTCCACCGCCCAGTAGAGCTGCGGCGTGAAGTAGTCCACCCACCCTTCCTGCAGCCATCGGCGCGAGTCGGCGTACAACTGCGTGTACGCGTCGAAACCCTTCACCGTCTCGGGGAATCCCGGCCGCCAGATGCCGAACGGGCTGATGCCGAACTTCACCCAGGGCTTCGTCTTCGCGATCTGCGTGTGGAGCGCCTCGATGAGTAGGTCCACGTTGTGACGGCGCCAGTCGTCGCGCTCGAGGTCGCCGCCTTTCTTCGTGTAGCGCTTGTAGCTGGCGTCGTCGGGGAACTCGGTCGATCCGTTGGGCCGCTTCTCCTTGTACGGATAGAAGTAGTCGTCCAGATGCACGCCATCCACGTCGTACCGACGGACGACGTCGAGCACGACCTTCAGGGTCTGCTCGCGCACCGCAGGCTCGCCCGGATCCATCCATAGGTGCGTACCGTACGTCTTCACGAGTTCCGGCCGGCGACGCGCGAGATGCGACTTGGCCAGCGGACCCTTCGCGCTCGGATGCTTCGCGCGGTACGGATTGAACCAGGCGTGCAGTTCGAGTCCGCGCGCGTGCGCCTCCTTCACCGCGAACGCGAGCGGATCCCACGCCGGATCGGGCGCCGCGCCCTGCCGGCCCGTGAGGTATTCCGACCACGGTTCGATCTTCGACGCGTACAGTGCGTCGCCCGCGGGGCGTACCTGGAAGATGACGGCGTTCAGTCCGTGCGACGCGGCCGAGTCCATGATCGCCAGCAGCTCTTTCTGCTGATCGGCCGTGCTCAACCCCTTCTTGGAAGGCCAGTCGATGTTGTCGACCGTGGCCACCCACACGCCGCGGAACTCGCGGCTCGGCAGGGGCGGCACGCACGCGGCTTCCGTTGCCGGGCAGGGCTGCGCCAGATCGCGCGGCGCACTCGACGACGTCGCCGGGGCCGAACCTTTCGCCGCTGGCCGCGGCGACTGCGCCATCCCCGTGCCCGCCGCGACGATGGTCGCCATCGCCACGACCGCACGCATCATCCGTTGTTCATTCCACGACATAGACCAATCGCTTCGTTTGCTTGTGAGTGGTGCACACGCCGGCGTACGTGCCGGGATACGCGATGACATACTCGCGGGTCTCCCCCGCGTTCGCGCCGAACAGCGCGAGTTCGTGCCGCACGGTGTCGCGATTGATCAGCCGCAGCGTCGTGTTTCGGCCGCGTGCCGCGATGTGCACCGTCTCGGGAAGTGCCATGCGGCCACTGCGGGATTCCACCCACGCGACGCCCCCCGGGTCCACCACGATCACCGCCGACGGACGGGGCCATGAGAACCACGCCACCGCCGCCACCGCCACCGTGCCCAGCGCGAGCCCGAGACTACGGCGCACGGACCTTGGCGCCGAAGCGCCAGGAGCGCCCGCGGTCGGTAGCGATCACGAGTGTGATCGAATCGCCCACCGCGGCGCGGTGCTTCAGTCCCGTCACCATCAGATGCTGGGCGCCGGGCACGAGCAGCAGCGAATCGCCCGGCAACACCTCGGCAGGCGAGGTCAGCGGCATCATCGTCGACGTGCCGCCGGAGTTCATGGTCATGTGCCATTCCACCGACTGCGCGTCCGGTGAGGACCACGAGACGATCTTCACCGAGATCGAATCGTGGTTCACGAACGTGAGGTGCGCCGGCGTCGAAGCGCCCGAGTCGGCGGCGGTCACCCATACGTCGTGCACCGGCGCCGCGGGCTCGCGGTCCATGCGTACACAGGCAGCGGCCGCGATGGCAACGGCGACGAGAGTCAGGTTCCTGATCGGTTTCATGGGATGAGCGCCTTGAGGTCGGATGCGATGGTAGCCGGGGGAGTGCCGGGGGGAAGGACCTCGCGACCCAACCCCTGGGCATCCACCACGTATGTCTGACCGGGATGCGACACGCCGTAGCCGGCCGGTGAGCCGGTCTCTTCCTTCATCACGGCGAAGCCCCAGTCCTTCTTGATCGTGTCGAGATCGGCCGCGCTGGCTGTGAGGCCGACGATCGACGCACTGAACTGTTTCACATACGCGGCCGACACCCCCGGCGTATCACGCTCCGGGTCGACCGACACGAACACGAGCTGCACTTTCTCGCCCGCCGCACCGAGTGCCGCGCGCGCCTTGGCCCAGTCGGAGAGTGTCGTGGGGCAGATGTCGGGACAGTGCGTATAGCCGAAGTACAGCAGCACCACGCGCCCGCGCTGCGCCGCGAGCTCGAACACTTTCCCCTCCACGTCCGTGAGCCGCAGCGCGGGCGCGGGCTCAGGCGGCGAGAACTGCACGCCGCTCAGATGCGGCGGCTCAGCTCGGCAGCCGGCGAGCGCGAGCGCCGCGACGGCAGCGAGGATGCGGAGTGACGGCCGAGTGGTCATCTTAGGTAAAGTAAGCCCTTTCCCTCCGCCTCGGAGCCTCGATGTCCTCGGATCGTTTCTCGCTCGCCGGCAAAGTCGCACTCGTCACGGGTGGCACACGTGGCATCGGCAAGGCCATCGCCAGGGCGTACGCCGAGGCGGGAGCCAAGGTGATGGTCGTCGGCCGCAAGGAACCGGCGCTCTCGGATGCGGTCGCCGACCTCTCGGCGGCCGGCACCGTGCAGGGACTTTCCGCGAACGTCTCGAGACTCGAGGAACATGGGCGCATCGTCGACGCCGTCGTGGGTGCCTTTGGCGCGCTCGACATCCTCGTGAACAACGCCGCGACCAATCCGGTGTTCGGTCCGGTGCAGGACACCACACCCGACGTCTTCGACAAGATCATGGCGCTCAACGTGCGCGCACCGCTCGAACTCGCCAAGGCGGCGCGTCCACACATGCTCGCGCGCGGCGGCGGCGCCATCGTGAATCTCGCCAGCATCGGCGGCGTGAGCCCCGAGCCCGGCCTTGGCATCTACTCCGTGAGCAAGGCCGCGCTCATCAGCCTCACGCAGGTGATGGCCAAGGAATGGGGCAAGGACAACATCCGCGCGAACGTCATCTGCCCGGGACTCATCAAGACCGACTTCAGTTCGGCGCTCTGGCAGAACGACCAGATCCTCAAGCACATGATGCGCAACCAGGCGCTCGCGCGGCTCGCCGAGCCCGATGACATCGCGTCGCTGGCGCTGTTCCTCGCCGCGGAATCGGCGGCGTTCTGCACGGGCGGCGTCTACATGGCGGACGGCGGCTACACGATCTGAGGGACTGAACGCACGCAACGAGACACTGGTCACGGGGGCTAGGATGAATCGTGCACGCGCGCAACTCGCAGGGTGTGTGGCGGCACTCACACTGCTCTCGGCCGGCATCGCGATGCCCGGCATCGCACAGACCCGCCCCGTGCTGGGCACCGTCGACGCCGTCGTGACGGATTCCAGTCTCGTGCCGCTGAGCGACGCGATCGCATCCGTCGTCGGATCGAACGTGCAGGTCGTGACTGGTGCGAACGGCCGGTTTCGAATTCTCGACCTTCCTGTCGGGCGGCATATCCTGCTCGTGCGGCGCCTGGGTTACGAGCCGGTCTCGGCGATGCTGCAGGTGGATGCCGGCGACACGCTGCGGCTCTCGTTCCCGCTCGAGCGCGTCGCGAACTCCCTCGACAAGGTGGTCGTCACGGCCACGCGCCCCGGGGGCCGCCTCGCGGAGTTCGAAGAACGACGCGCCGCGGGGATCGGCGTGTTCATGAACGAGCCGGAGATCGCCCAACGGAACAGCGTCACCATCGAGGATCTGCTGCGCGGCATCACCACCACGCGCTTCCGCGCGGGCAGCACGCCTTTGAAGGGCTGCATTCACGAACAGTGGTATCTCGACGGCGTCGCGCTATCGATGTCGACGAAACTTGTCGACCTGCCCTCACCGAAAGACCTCGCGGGGATCGAGTACTACTCAGGCCCCGCGCGGATCCCGGTGCAGTTCAAATCCACCGGCGGTGCCGGCTTCTGCGGCGTGCTGCTGTTCTGGACAAAGGGCGGCTGAAGCTCGCACGGAACCGGCACCACACGCGGTGAGGTCGCGCAGTGCGGTCTCACGGCACAATCACCCCGCCCGCGGCCACCACGGCACGAACGCCGACGTCCGCCGCTGATACGCGCGGAACGCCTCGCCACGCGTTGCGAGCATGTGCGTTTCCGTCGCCGGGATTCCCGTGACCTTCAGTAGGAAATACAGCATCATCGCCGGACACATGATGCCCATCCATCCCCACGGCGTACCCAGCGCGAAGAGCGCGATCGCGCACCACACCAGCCACTCAAAGAAGTAGTTGGGATGGCGCGAGTAGCGCCACAGCCCTGCCTCGCAGATTCCCCCGCGATTCCGCGCATCCGCTTTGAACGCGCGCAGTTGCGCGTCGGCCGTCGCCTCGCCGGCCACCGCCACTAGCCACACCGCGAGCCCCGCGAACTCCCACGCTGTCAGTCCGGGCGTGGAATTGTTCGCGACGAGCAGGAACGGTACGGCCAGCACCACGTCGAGCACCCCCTGGAACAGGAAGAACCAGAGGAACTTGAGGATCGTGTTCCCGCCCCACCGCTCGCGGATCGCCTGATACCGCGCGTCCTCCGGGCCGGATGCCACGCGCCGCGCGAGGAACAGCGCGAGCCGCACGCTCCAGATGCCGCCCATGAGCGCCACCGCCACCCGGCGCGCCGGATCGCCCGCGCCGAGCGCGGCGTACAGCACAGCCAGGATCCCGATGCCTGCCGACCAGGCCACATCCACGATCGAGGCGTTCCTCATCCGGATGTGCAGCAGCCACACCCCGAACATCATCGAGAGCGCCACCGCCGTCCCGATCGCCAACATCGTCCAGGCGTTCATCGTTCTCCATTGGCCGGGAACCCGCCCGGCCCGTACTTTGGCGTAAGCCAGCAGTCGGCGACTCCCTCCGCCCACGCATCAATGCCCAAGCCTCAAACGCCCGCGCGCTCCCGTTTGTTCACCAGCGCCGCCGTCTCCGCGTCAATCGTTGCAGCAGTGATCTCGGCGGGATGCCACCAATCCCCCCCGCACGCCTCCGCGCAATCCGCGGTTCAGCAGTCCCTCCCACTCGTCGGCCCCGCGCATGGCGCAATCGTAGTCGTCGGCGGCGGCGCCATGGGCCCCGAGATCTACCAGAAGTTCATCGAACTCGCGGGCGGCCCCGACGCCCCCATCGTCGTCGTCCCCACCGCCGGCGGCGACACCGTCTACCCGCAGAACTGGATCGGCATCCGCGGCCTGCAGCAGGCCGGTGCC
>CAIRBD010000557.1 GCA_903876745.1 uncultured Gemmatimonadota bacterium | reverse complement strand
CGGCGAGCGCGAGGACGAGACCGCCGATGAGCCGCGGCGTCATCAGCGCGGGGCCACAGGCACGAGGAGCGTGTGCAGCTCGCGGGCCGCTTCACCCAGACGCACCCCGGGCCGAATCACGAGCGCGGTGTCGGGGACGATCACACGCCCCTCGCGCACGGCGCGCAGCGCGCGCCACGCAGGATTCGCCCGCAACTTCGCCGCGCTCGCCGGGCCGGCGACGATGTAGTCTGGGTCGCGCCGCACGAGTTCCTCCATCGCCACCTGCGGCGACGGCGCCTCGAGGTCGTCGAACACGTTGCGCCCGCCGGCGATCGTAACGAGTTCGGCGAGGAAGCTCCCCTTCCCCGCGGTGAGCAGCGGGCTGTCCCACAGGTGCCAGAACACGCTGGGCCCCGGGGTGGCGTGTGGCAGTGCGGCGACCGCCGTGATCGACCGCTCGACCGAATCGGCGAGCACGGCGCCGGCCGCGCTGTCGCCGACGGCGCGCGCCATCCACGTGACGGCGCGCCGGAAATCGGCGAGATGATCGGTGCGCAGCGTGATGGTGGCGATGCCGGCACCGTGCAGCTGGCGCGCCGCCGCGCGGTTCGACGGGCTCGCGTAGAGCACGACGAGATCGGGATGCACGCCGAGGATGGCTTCGACGTTGGGCTGCATGCCGTCGCCGATGTCGGTCGCGGCGAGTGCCGCGGCGGGATAGGTGTCCCAGTGCGTGCGGCCGACGACCTTGGCCCCGGCACCGATCGCGAACAGGATCTCGGTCGTGACGGGATTGAGCGACACGATGCGCGCGGCCGCCCGCCCGACGGCAACGCTGTCGCCGAAGTCGTCCACCATCAACGACACCGTGGCACGCGGCGCCGCGCGACCGCACGCGAGCAGCGCAGCGACCACGGGCAATGCGACCATGCGACGAGGGAAACGCAAAACGGACTCCTTCACTGATGGAAGAAGTCCGCAACGTGCGATGCGCCCCGCGGGACGACACCGGACGCCACCAGCCCTCCCCCGAGGTACTGAGTACGTGGCGCGAACGTGGGTCGTCTCCTGGCTCCGGGCCGCCCCGCTCGCCTTCCCGACCGGAGTCAGTGGCGTGTGAGGGGGCGTGTGTCCTGCCCGTTACAGTGGCGGGGCCGCGCCGGCATTGAACCGGCTTCCGTGTCCCGCGTTCGCAATTCGATTGTGTGTCGAAGCTACGTCGGCGTGCACGCCTTCACAAGTCAGGGCGTGGCGACGACGCGACGCAGGACGTACGCGACATTCCCCACATCTTCCTTGAAGAGCGCCACGGACTCGGCCAACGCCTCGGATGACGGCAGGAGCGACGGCCAATTCCGTTCGACGCGTCCCGAACTCCCGGAACGCCACTGCAGCTCCGCGAACGCGCCACGGAAGACGATCCGCGCGCGCCGCACGTGCCAGTCGGATGTCACGATGCCGACGCGCAGCGCGCGCGAGATCCCCGGCAGCTTCAGCGCTTCGCCGACGTGTTCCCACGTCGTCCGCGATCGCGGCTCGACCGTGATCACCGAGTCGGAGATGCCTTCGGCGACCAGCGCGGCGCGCGCGAGTTCGCCCAGACGTTCGGGCGCACGGTCCTGCGCCTGACTGCGACCGGAGAGCACGATGCGCGCCGTGCGCCGCTCCTTCCACCACGCCGCGGCACGGCGCAGACGCAGCCACTCGGCCGTCGTCACGCGATCATCGGCGGGATCGGCGCCGCGG
>CAIRBD010000556.1 GCA_903876745.1 uncultured Gemmatimonadota bacterium | reverse complement strand
GATGTCCATGCCGGGCGCGGCGGCGAGGCCGTCCACGGAGGGTATCATCGCGGTCGGCGGCGTGCCGCGGTCGTTCGTCTCTCCGTCGTCGCACGTCATCACGTTCGCGAATCCCGGAGAGGGCCCCAACACCTCGCACGTCGGGGAACTGGACCTCGACGACGCGTCATTCACCTTCGCGAGCGACGTCTACGCGACGGCGGAGCTCGAGGCCGAGTGGCAGGGCACGCAGCTCGTCGGAAACGGACACCTGCTGAGCTCGCGCGGCGCGTATGTGTACGACGTCGTGTTCGACAATCTGCGCTGGCAGCTGCTCGACGGCTGGAACGCTGGCGACATGAGCTCCGTCACGTTCCGCAACATGTCGCCGACCGCCACGCAGTTCACCGTGGCCCGTACGGGTCAGTACTCGCTCACGACGCTCAGCAACTGGTCGTTCGAGACTGTGCCGAGCGGCGCGGGGTTGTACATCAAGGCTACGGACACGAATGGAAGTAGCGACGACTACATCCTGACGGTGACGCTCTCTGGCGAGACACCCACCGACAACGGCGGCTTCGTGCGGGCGCTCGGCGGCGCGGTGATCGTGTGGCCGGCCGGCACCACCCGCACGTGGACGAACAACACCAGCAACTCCAACTGGAACGACGCCAACAACTGGAGTCCGGTCGGTGTCCCCACGGCGGCCGACTCCGTCATCATCACGTCCGGGAACTGCGACTGCTCCAACCCTGGCCCCATCCTCTCGAGCAACGTCACGGTCCGCGACCTGATCTTCACCGCGGCCAGCGTCACGCTCAATGGCTGGACGATGACGGTCACGCGCAACCTCGAGGGCGCCGACGCCACCACGAACTACATGTCGTGCAGCTCGACGAGCCAGAACGGCGTGTTCCTCACCGGAACGACGTCGGGCGGCGGAACGGTCGCCGGCACCTATTGCGGGCTCACCATCACCGGCGGCAACTACGTGCTCGCCGCCCCCAACTCTTCGTATTCGGTTCCGTTCTTGTGGGCGGCCGGCACCACGACGCCGGTCGGCCTCGAGATCACGGGAGGGTCGCTCACGGTGAACGGCGGCCGCGTGAAGGTGCGCCAGAACTTCCAGACGAGCGGCGGCGGCGTGATCGTGATGACGGGCAGCAACGACTACCTCGACGTGACCGGCGACGCGGCATTCGCCGGCGGCTCCGAGAGCGGACTGCTGAGTGCCGGCACGCTCACCCTCACCGGCAACTTCACGCAGTCCGGCATCTCCACCGCGTTCGTTGCGAGCGGTACGCACACGACGGTGTTCGCCAACTTCAACACCCAGCAGAACGTGACGTTCGGCAACCCGACGGTGAGTGGTTTCCAGAACGTGACGTTCCAGGACTTCTCGTACATGTACCTGTTCAGCGACGTCACCGTGCGCGGTACGCTGGCCAACCCTCCGGCCAGCACACCGCGTGGGTGAGCGCCGATCCGCTCACGCCGCATATGATGACCGCTGCGGGCCTCAGCCACACGTTGGGGGCCAACTCCGCCATCCAGTTCTACGAGGTGTCGCTCAAACTCGTCGACGGGGCTCCGGTGACGGCGAACCACATCTGGTTCTTCAACACCACCAGCGCCGCCGGCTACATGTTCGAGTCCACGCGCACCGATGCCGCCGGCCTCTCGCTCAGCGACTGGCACTTCTCCGGCACCCTCGGCGCGACCGGGCGCTACATATACAACTCCGGCAGCGCCGTGCTCACCTTCTGGGATTCCGTACTGGCGGCGGGAAACTGGGTGCTCGGCACCAACTTCGGCCCCGACAACGTGAAGGTGCTCTTCCGCGTGTCCTGAACCATTGACGGATCGCAACGAGGGGGACGGCGCGAAACGCCGTCCCCCTCGTGCATCCCGGCCGGACTCAGAACAACGGTAGCTGCTCGCCCAGCGCTTCCGGCGCCACCACGGACTGCCCGAGCAGCCGCTGCAGCGAGCGCACGCTGTGCGGGCTGTGTCCCGCGAAGTGATTGTTCACGAAGCCGTACGCCGTGCGCACGCGCGCCGCGAGCTGCGGGAGCACCGCCGCCCACTGCTCGAGTTCGGCGGTGCGGTCCACCTGCACGCGCGAGTAATCCACGATGCTGCGGTCCGGCCCCATCCACCGCAGATACGCGAAGTCGCTCGTCGG
>CAIRBD010000555.1 GCA_903876745.1 uncultured Gemmatimonadota bacterium | reverse complement strand
GCTTCGCCGATGAGTTCCCGTACAAGACCCCTCCGGGCAGGGCCGCGGCACTCGCGGGCGGGGCGGCGACCGCCGCGCTCACGCTGGGCGTCCTGCTGTGCGTCGCGAACCTCCCGTTCGCGCTGTCGATGCCGCAGGGGTTCTCGAGCGAATGGACGCAGGCGCTCGGTCCGTTCGCGCGGGGCGCGCAGGAAAGCCTCTACAGCGCGACGCAGTACGCCCTCGCGTTCCCCGCCCTCGTGCTGCTGGTGCGAAAGGCGCGCCCGGCGAGTGCGGACGAGCGGCGCGGCATCACGCTCCTCGTGCGCGCGCTGCTCGTGGGAGCGGGCCCCACCTTCGTCTACGTGATCCTCTCCACCTCACCGGCATTCGCGCGCGCATTGCCGATCGGCGTGGCGGGATGGATGATCTATCCCTGCCTGCTCGTGATGCCGTCGCTCACGGCGTACGCCGTGCTCTTCCAGCAGGCACTCGATGTCCGGCTCGTCGTTCGCCGGGCGATGCAGTACGCGCTCGCGCGACGCACCATCCTGGCCATCGCGGGCGTCCCGATCCTGCTGATGGCGGCGACGTTGTACCGCCATCGCGAGGCGCGGCTCGCGGACATTCTCGCCAGCAGCGACGGCGTGCTGCTGGGCGGCCTGATCGTCGTGTCGACCGTGTGGCTTCGGGCCCGGCGGGGCGTGCTCGACCGGCTGGACCGTCGGTACTTCCGCGAGCAGTACGACGCACAGCACATCCTCGCGAAGCTCGTGGACGACTGCGGACATGCCACGAGCCTCCGGCAACTCGCCAACGCGCTCCGACGGGAGATCCGCAGAGCGCTGCATCCGGAGGCCTTCGCGCTGCTCGTGCGCGACCCGGCCGGCGGGCTGCTGACGTCGCCCGACGCCGACGTGCGGTCACTGGATCTCACCAGCGGCGTCTGCGGCCTGGTCGCAAACGCGGAGTCGTGCGTGGACGTGGATCTCGAGAACGAACGGAGTGACGTCGCGGGTCTCTCGGAGGGCGACCGCACGTGGCTCGCGGATGCGGGCGTGCGGCTCCTCGTCCCGATGCGTGACGCCGATCGGCGACTCGCCGGCATCCTCCTGCTGGGCGAGAAGAAGAGCGAACTCGCGTACTCCGCCGAGGACCGGAGACTCCTCGGCGCCGTCGCCGCGGCGGGGGCGATGGCCGTCGGCCAGATCAGCGGCCATCCGCGCGCACGCGCTGACGCGGCCCCCGGGGAAGTCGGGGCCGGCGAGGCTGACGATGCCGCGGGCGAGTGCTCCGCATGCGGCGTGCTGCAGAACGGGCGAAACCGAGTGTGCGAGCGGTGCGGTCGCCCCGTGCACCTGGCAGGCGTCCCGCTGATCGTCTCCGGCAAGTTCCGTTTGCTCGACCGCATCGGCAGCGGGGCGATGGGCATCGTCTACCGCGGGATCGACGAGGAACTCGACCGCACCGTCGCCATCAAGACCCTGCCGAGGATCCAGGCCGACGAAGTGGCGCGGCTGCGCCGCGAGGCGCGGGCGATCGCGTCGCTATCGCACCCGAACCTCGCGCTCATCTATGGCGCGGAGAGCTGGCACGGCATGCCGATGCTCGTCCTCGAACTCCTGTCCGGCGGCACGCTCGGTGAACGGCTCGCCCGCGGTCCGCTCCCGACGGAGGAGACGCTCACGATGGGCGTCGCCCTCGCGGATGCCGTGGCCGCCATCCACCGCGCCGGGATCCTCCATCGCGACATCAAGCCGAGCAACATCGGG
>CAIRBD010000554.1 GCA_903876745.1 uncultured Gemmatimonadota bacterium | reverse complement strand
GACAGGTCATCGTGAAGGTGAACGCGGCCACGGGCACTGTGCAGAGCCTGCGCTGGCAGGGGCACGAGGTCGTCGACGCGCGCCGCGGAGGACTCGACCGGTACCGCTACGTGAGCGGTCGCGACACCAGTCGCGCGCAGGAGGCCGGCCGCACGCGCATCGAGGTGATCGAGGACGGTCCGCTCGTGGCCACGATCCGCGTCACGAGCGAGGCACCCGGCGCGGTGTCACTCGTGCGCGATGTCACCCTGTTCGCCGGCAGCGATGCCGTGGAGATCGTCACGCGCCTCGATAAATCGAACGTGCGCGACAAAGAGGCGGTGCATCTTGCCTTCCCGCTTTCCATCCCCGATGGCACCATCCGTATGGAACAGGGTTTCGCGGTGGTGCGTCCGGATGCCGATCAAGCGGCCGGTGCGAACCGCAACCTCTACCCCGTGCAACGCTGGCTCGACGCGAGCAACGCGTCGTACGGCGTGACGCTCGCCACCCCCGACCTCGGCCTCTGGCAGCTCAACGGGCTCACTGCGGAAGCTTTCAAGCAGCCCGACGGCCGCGAGGACTGGCTGCGGCACTCGCTGCCGGGTACGGAGCTCGTCGCGTACGCGATGAACAACTACTGGCACACGAACTTCAAAGCCGACCAGCCGGGGCCGGTCACGTTCCGTGTGCAGGTCGTGCCGCACGGTGCATTCGACGCCGCTGCGGCGATGCGCGCGGGACTCGACGCGAGCGAACCGCCGGTCGTGGTGCGCGCGCGATCGGGCGCGCCGAGCGCGGCACCGTTCAAGCTCGAGGGCGGCGGCGCGGTCGTCTCGAGCATCACGCCGAGCGCCGACGGGCGGGCGGACGTGCTGCGACTGTGGAATCCCGGTGAGCGCGCGGCTACGGTGCGCGTGCGCGGCCTCGCGTCCGGACGCACGGTGCACCACAGCTCTCCCGCCGAGGAGCGCGGCGCCGCGGTGCCCGAGCGTGTCGAAGTGCCGGCGTTCGCCGTCGTCACGCTGCGCGTCGAACGCGCGCCGCACAAGTGAGCCGTTACATGCCCCGAGTGATCCAGATGATGTTGGCGCCCCTGTGTTCGCTCGCCGTCGAGGTTCTTTCGATCACGCTCGCGCGGCCGCTTCAGGCGCAACGCGCGGAGCAACTCCTCCCCCGCCCCGCGCGCGTCGTCACACCGGCCGACGTCGCACCGCTGACGCTCTCGTCGCCGGTGCGCATCGTCATTCCCGCCAACGCGCCGCGCCTCGCCGACCTGGCGGCGCTCCTCGCGAGCGAACTGCGCGAACGGACGGGCCTCGCGTCAGTCGTTGCGCACGCTGGAGGACGCGGCGCGATCCGCATCGACGTCGCGCTCTCCGCCGCCGACTCCGAGGCGTACGCGCTCACCACCGGCGAGAGCGGCGCCTCGATCCACGGTGCCTCGGTGACCGGCGCGCTCTGGGGCGTGCAGACCCTGCTCCAACTCATCGACAGCGCGCCGGCGCCGGCGGCCGCGCCGAGAGCGCCGGTGCGTGCCTGGTCAGTCCCCGCCGTGCGCATCGACGACGCACCCCGATTCGGCTGGCGCGGCACGCTCGTGGACGTGGGGCGTCATTATCTCCCCGTGCGCGACATCGAGCGGCACATCGACCTGCTCTCGCGCTTCAAGCTGAACGTCCTCCACTGGCACCTCACCGAAGACCAGGGATGGCGTCTCGAGATCAAGCGGTACCCGCGCCTCACGTCGGTGGGCGCGTGGCGCCGCGAAGGCGATGGGTCACGCTACGGCGGCTTCTACACGCAGGCGCAGGCGCGCCACCTCGTGGCGTATGCGCGCCGCCGCGGCGTGACGATCGTGCCCGAGATCGAGATGCCCGGCCACTCGTCGGCCGCCCTCGCTGCCTACCCGTCACTCGGCTGCACGAGCGACACCATCGCCGTGGCCGCGAGCTGGGGCGTGTTCGCCGACATCTACTGCGCGGGCAAGGAGGAGACGTTCACCTTCCTCTTCGGCGTGCTCGACGAGGTGATGGACGTGTTCCCGTCGCCGGTGATCCACATCGGCGGCGACGAGGCGCCGAAGGATCGCTGGACGCACTGCGCGCCGTGCCAGGCCGTGATGCAGCGCGAGGGCCTCGCGAACGAAGAGGCGCTGCAGAGCTGGTTCATGGGACGCATCGCGGCGCACGTCGCAAAACGCGGCCGCCGCGTGATCGGATGGGACGAAGTCCTCGACGGACCCTACATCGCCGGTGGGATGGTGCAGAGTTGGCGCGACTCGTCGTTCACGCGAAAGGCCGTGACGCGCGGGCACGACGTGGTCGCGTCGCCGGGCGAGTTCACGTACATCGACCGCCCTCCCAACGATCTCACGGTCGCGGGCGTGTATCGATTCGAGCCCGTTCCCCCCGGGCTGACCGCCGAACAAGCGGCGCGCGTGCGGGGCGGCGAGGCGCCACTGTGGAGCGAACGCATCACCAGCGGCGCGAACCTCGAACTGATGGCGCTGCCGCGCCTGCTCGCCTTCGCCGAGGTGATGTGGAGCGCGGCACCGCGCGACCTCGCCGGGCTCGAGCGACGCCTCGCTGAGCGGCAGATCCCCGTGCTGCGGGCCGCGGGTTACGCCGTGGGACCAAGCGACGCGCCCATCGCGCGGTTCGCGGTGCGCTACGACTCGGTCGCCCGGCGCGCCGTGCTTTCGCTCCGCGGTCTCGCACCGGGCGTTCAGGTGAGGGCCAGCACGAACGGCGCGCGGCCCACCGCCGCATCGCCCGCCGTCGCCGATGGCGCCCCGCTCGGCACGGCGCTCGCACCCGTCATCCGTCTGCAGCCGTTTTGGGAGACGTCGCCGATCCTCGAGGAACTGCGGCTGACACTGGCGCGGCACCTCGGCGTCGGAGCGCGCGTGCGCACGAAGCCGTTACCAGACCGTCGATACCCCGGCACGGGCCCGTGGAACCTCGCGGACGGCATCCTCGGCAGCTCCGACCACACCGACGGCCTCTGGCAGGGATGGTGGGGCCCTGATGTGGAGATCGTGATGGAACTGCCGGCTGCCGTCGGCGCCGACAGCGTGAGCGTGCGGTTCCTGCAGAATGTCCGTTCGTGGATCGTGATGCCGTCGCGCGTCGAGTTCTCGTTCTCCGCGGACGGCACGACGTGGTCTGAACCGGTGAGGCGCGCGCATACCGTGCCCGTGTCGCGCGAGGGGGCGATCATCGAACGGTTCGTCGCGCCGTGGCCGCGGGAGGCGCGCGCGCGCTTCGTGCGTGTGGTCGCGCGGAGCGCCGGGCCGTTGCCGCCCGGACATCCGGGTGCCGGTCAGCCGGCGTGGATCTTCACGGACGAGGTCGTGGTGCACGCGCGGTAAATCGCTAACTGCCCAAGCAGTTACAGAGGAACATGCGGGAGACACCAGCGGCCGATACTCGAAAACGTACGAGCGTAGGCATCCCCATTTTCCGTCGCATCGGAGGCGACACTATGGACTTCGAACAGGCATTGGACGCGCACGTGCAATGGAAGGTCAAACTCTCGCGGTACATGGCGAAGCCCGACCGCAGTCTCAGTCCCGACACCGTCGGCAAGGACTCGGAGTGCGCGCTCGGCAAGTGGATCTACTCCGACGGGCGCTCGCTCGCCGCGAAGGCACCGTCATTCGAGAAGCTGCGCACGGCGCACGCTGAGTTCCACCGGCAGGCCGCCGACATCCTGCGGCGCGCCGACAAAGGCGAATCGTTCGCCGGCACCATGGCGATCGACAACACGAGCCCCTATGGCAAGGCGTCGCTGCAGGTGATCATGCTCATCCGCGAGGTCGGCAGGCAGGTCGCCGGCTGAGGGCGCGGGTTGAGGGCGCGGGTTGAGGGCGCTGCAGGCGCCCTTCTCAGGGAGTGCAGGCGGCACCCGCCGTCACCACGGTGCCGTCGGGAAACGCGATGCTCCAACCGCTCGCGCCGGCCGGCACGAACGGCGCCGTCGTGGGTGCCTGCGGCCAGTGCGCGCTCTTCGGCGCGTACGCCGCCAGGGCGATCGCGTCGGTGCTCGACCACGACGTCGCCGCCTTGCCGTTCACGAAGAAGTTGGCGGCGTCCATCATCCGCAAACAGCCCTGCGCTGTGGTGACCGAGCCCAGCGTGATGCCCCACAGTCCACCGGGGGTTCCCGGCTGCCTCACCGGAAAGCCGACGATCACGAGCGAATCGCACCCCGCCACCCCGCACGTGCCATTGGTCACCTGCAGCATGACCACCGGCATCGGCTCGGCGATCCCTCGGCAGGACGACGCGGACGCAACGAGTGCGATGATCGCGGCGAGCCGCACGATGTGCGCGGGGTGAATCTTGCGACGACG
>CAIRBD010000553.1 GCA_903876745.1 uncultured Gemmatimonadota bacterium | reverse complement strand
CTCCCCCTTTCCCTCCCCCTGTACTATTCATACATACGTATGAATGACACAAACACCGCCCCCACCCGCCTCCTCGCCGTCGCCGCCGAACTCTTCGCGCGCCACGGCTACGACGCCGTCTCGGTGCGCGACATCACGAGCAAGGCGAAGACCAACCTCGGCGCGGTCACGTACCACTTCGGCTCCAAGGAAGCGTTGTTCCACGCCGTCATCGCCCGGTTCGGCGAACGCTTCGTGAGCCGTTTCAGCGAACTCGCCGCCGAGCCCGGCACGCCGCTCGACCGCATCGGCAACATCGTGGCGATGGTGCTCACCGAGCCGAACATCCCCGCCCCGCTCGTCCTGCGCGAACTCGCCAACGACGGCCCGCTCCCGCCGCCGATGCTCGCGCTCATGCAGCGCAACATCGGCACGATGATTGGGCTCATCCGCGAAGGGCAGCGGGACGGTTCCATCCACAAGGGCGCGCCGGAACTGCTCGCCATGAGCGTGATGGCGCAACCGTTCCTGCTGCGCGTCGCGAGCCGCATCCCGCACGCGATCGCCGGCGTCGACCGCACCGACCCCAAGACCCAAGCACGCCTCGTGAAACACGTCGTCTCCATCATCCGTCGCAGTCTCGCGACCCAACCCGAGCATCGGTCATGATCCCGATCCTGCTCTTCACCGCGCTGCTCGCGCCGCAGCCGACGGCCGCACCACCCTCGGCGCCGCAGGACACCGCGCGCCTCACGGTCGCCACGGCCATCGACCGCGCGCTCGCCACGCACCCCTCGGTGGCCGCGGCCCGCGCGCAGCGCGACGTGGCCGACGCCGACGTGGGCGCGGCTCGCGCGCCGTGGCTTCCGGCCGTCTCCATCGACGGCGCCATCAATCAGTTCGAGAAGCCGATGGTGGTGTACCCGCTCCATGCGCTCGACCTGCGCAATCCCCCGCAGTTCGATCGCGGGCTCTCGCAGGCGTCGATCGGCGCGGCCTACACGCTGTTCGACTTCGGCGCGCGCACGGCGAAGGTGAAGGCCGCCGAGTCGCAGCGCGAGGCGGCCACGGCCACACTGAGTGCCGCCGAGGCGCAGCTGGCCTCGCGCACGGCGTCGGCGTACCTGCGCGTGCTCACGACGCGCGGCATCCTCGCGGCCGAGGATCAGCGGCTCGCGGCGCTCGTCGCCGAAGCGAAGCGGGCGCGCGATCGGCTCGCCGCGGGAAAGGCAGCGCGGCTCGACACGCTGCGCGCGGCCGCGGAGCTGGCGAGCGCGCTCGCCGACCGCGTGACGAGCGCGGCGAACGTGATGATTGCCGAGCATGATCTGGCGCGGTTGACGGGAGTCGCCTACGAGGCCGTGCACGGGGCGGCGCTGGCCAGCGTTCGGCTCTCCGGTTTGGCTAACGGGGGCCTCAACGACGCCGCCGCTGCCACGCGTGCTGCGGCGGGATCGGGTGGCACTCCGTCGGCGGGCACCGCGAATGCCGACGTGCAGGCGGCGGAGCGGCGGGCGGATGCGGCGCAGTCGTCGGTCGGAGCGGCGCGTGCGGCGTTGCTCCCCACCGTGCAGGCCACGACGGCGATCATCGACCGCAGCAATATCACGGGGCGCTATCTGACCGAGTGGCAGGTGGGGGTCGGCTTCTCGTACCCGCTCTTCACGGGCGGCGCACGGGAGAGCGCCATCGGCCGCGCCGAAGCGAACGCGCAGGCGGCGCGGGAGCAGGCGCGACTCGCCCGCTTCTCGGCCGACCAGGCCATCGACGAAACCGACGCCACGCTCGAAGGCG
>CAIRBD010000552.1 GCA_903876745.1 uncultured Gemmatimonadota bacterium | reverse complement strand
TGCTCACGAGCGCGCTCAGGCCGAGGCGCACGCTGCGGATCTGTTCCGTCTTCGCATCGGGATTGCGGATGATCGTGAGGCCGCGCGTGACGGCGTCGGTCTCTTTCGCCGCGTCCTTCGGCGGGAGCACGGCGATCAGCGACTGGAGCCCGGCGTCGCGTGCGGTCTGCGCGATGGTCTCGAGGAAGGTGCGGCCGTCGGGGAGCGTGGCGAACGCTTTCGGTTCACCGAATCGGGTGCCGGCGCCGGCGCCGACGATGATGACCGACACGGGGAACGTTTGCGCCGCGCTCACGCGATACGTTCGCCGTGGGGGCGCACGCTAGGCGCGCGCGGTGCCGAGCGTCGTCATCGCCCGCCGCAGCAACGCCGCCGCCTGCCACACTTTGTACCCGTTCTGGCTCAACGGCTCCGCATCGTACAACGCCCGCTCCGCGAGCGCATCGATGCTGTCGCCGTCGAGACCGCCGCTCGCGACGTCCTCCTCGATGCTCTCGTTCACGCGATACGGCGCCGCGGCCACGCCGCCCAGCACGAGGCGCACGTTGCCGTCGGTGCGCCTAACCGCGGCGAGCGACGTGAGCGCGAAGTCCCACGCGCCGCGCTGCATCACTTTCTCGTAGTACTGCGTGCCGCCCGCGCTCTCCGCGGGGAGTTCGATGGCGGCGATCATCTCACCGTCGGCGAGCGTCGTCTCGCCGTCGCGGTTGTTCGCGGCGCCGTCGTACAGCTCGGCCATCGTGATGGTGCGTGTGGCGCCGTTCGCGCCGGCGATCTCCACCGTCGCCTCGAGCGCCGTCAACGCGATCGCGGGATCGCTGGGATGCACGGCGTGGCACGGACCGCGGCCGAAGATCGCGTGGTACTGGTTCTCTCCCTTCCACGCGAGACACTCGGCGCCGCCGTGTTTCCAGCAGGGGAGATCGCGACGGAAATACCAGCAGCGGATGCGCTGGCCGAGGTTGCCGCCGATGGTGCCCATGTTGCGGAGCGCGGGCGTGCCGACGCTCGCCGCGGCCTGTGCGAGCGCGGCGAAGTTGACGTTGATGGCTGGATGCGCTGCGAGGTCTGCGATGCGAGCGGCCGAACCGATGCGTATGCCGCCGTCGTCGCGCACCGTGATGTCGCGCGCACCAGGGAGTCGTCGCAGGTCGACGAGTTCGGTCGGCGCGGCGATGCGCTCTTTGATGGTGACGAGCAGGTCGGTGCCGCCACCGAGCGGTGCGGCGCCGGGTGCGGCGAGCGCGGCGGTGGCGTCGGCGCGGGTGGCCGGCGCGAGATATCGGAAGGAAGTCATCGGTATGGAAGGTGACACGAATCCTGCCGTTGGGGTAGCTTGATGGCGCGTGCGAATCCCCCGCCAGGCCGTTGCCCTCCCGTCGTTCGTGCTCGCTGTCGCGGTCTTTGCCGCGGGCGTGCCGTTGCGTACCCAGGCGCAGAGCCCGCCCGTCGTGGCCGCGCCGCCGGTGCTCGCGCCACCGCGCTTTCCACCGCCCAAGCCGGCGACGCTGTCACCCCTGGCCGACACGATCACGAACTTCCTCGTGTTCGCTCCTGTGGGAACCGAGTGGTTCACGGCAGTCGTGCGCAACAAGAAGCTGCTCCTCGACGTGGGCCGTGTGGACACCGAAGTACGCCGCGACTCAGCACGCGCCGGCGCCTATCGCGAGGCGGTGGAGGGGCGCTCCACCGTGCCACTGGGCTCGATCATCCGCGTGCGCGGTCCGTGGGGCGCCGAGGACGCCACGGCGAGCGCCGTGGAGGTGTGGAACGGTCGCATCGCGCTTCGGCTCACAGGGACTCCGGCGCTCGATTCATTGGTGCGCGCGTCGCCGACTCTCGTGGTAAGCGCGCAGCGAGTGGCTGCCGCGTCGCCGGCGTTGGCGGACAGCTGCGACCGCGGCGCGCCGCTCGCGCCCGAGATGGCGGCGCGGCTGCTGGTGATCCGCGATTCGGTGGAGAAGGCGCTGCGCGCCGGTGCGCCGCCCGCCGATCATCGGCTGCGGCGCGCCATCAGCGCGGCGAAGTCGACGCAGGTGCAGGGGTGCTTCGGCGGTGCGCGCCGCGTGGCGCTGATGGTGAGCCTGCGGGCCGGCGACAACGAATGGACGCGTGAGCGGATCGTGCTCGTGGACACGCTCGGCCGGCCGGCGTCGGTGCGGGTGAACGACTTCCGGTTCCGGTCGCACGATCTGCTGGCGGCGTTCGACGCCGACGGGGATGGCATCGACGATTTCGTCACGCGGGCGACGACGAAGGGTGCGGGCGGCACGTCCATCCTCACGCTCGACTTCAAGGCGCGGCGGGCGAACCGCCTGAGCACCGGCTTCGTGTGGGAGGAGATGTAAGACGAGTGGGAGGGCAAGGTGCGAGGGGGCGAGGTCGAGTGTGAGTGGGAGCAGAGTGCGAGTGGGACCCGAGTCCGGGTGGGAGTGGGAGGGACCGCAAAGGAAGAGGGGAGCGCCGGCGTTGCCGGGCGCTCCCCCCTTTCAGTTCCGCTTCCCCTCATCCCTCAGCAGGCCGGCCCACTCCCACTCTGCTCCCACTCGCACTCGACCCCTCGAGCCTTGCCCTCCCACTCGCTCTAGGGCTTGGCGGGTGCCGGCGCCGGCGGCTTGAGCGTGAAGACGATGTAATCGCCGATCGAGCGGTCCTTCTTCCCGTCGGCCTTGTCGAGATCTTCGACGGGCATGAAGCTCACCACCGACACCACCTTGTTCTTGAGGCGCGATTGGGCACGGGCGGCGGTTCCCTGCCGGTAGTCGCTGTGGAACGAGCCGTTCACGTGCAGCACGAGCGCGCGCGGCGGCGCGGCGGCGAAGGCGCGGGCGATCGACTCGCCCATCGTCTCGTCCTTGGAGCACTGCGATTGGTAGATGCGATCGAGCTGCGCGGCCTTCGCGGAATCGGACAGAGCCGGGCCACTGCCCGGGCCGTGGCCGCTCATGTCGCCCATCGTCTCCTTGAAACGATCGAAGTAGGCGTCGTGCGGGCAGGCGAGGTCCTTGGCGATCCAGGCGCGCTCGGTGGCATTGAGCGTGTCGAGCATGGTGAGACTCGCGCGGGCGACGGCGCTCGCGTCGCGGCGCGGGATGTTGCCTGCGATCACCGGCCACTTGTACCACTTGGCGAACTCGACCATCGGTCGGTAGTCGGTCATGTAGCGCGGCCACGGCCGCGCGTTCTTGAGGAAATCCGCCTCGCTCATGCGGCCCGCGAGGTAGAAATCGAGCGGCTTCTGCACATCACGCTCGAACATCTCGAGGGCGAGCACGATGTTGCCGCGGCGACGCGTCAGCCCTTCGAGGGTCGCGGCCTCGAGGCGGTGGGTTCCCGGGTCGTCGTGCTGCTCGCCGAGGAAGACGACATCCGAATACACGATCTCGGACAACATCGTCTCGAAGTCGGTGAACCGCTTGTTGCGCGTGTCGTACACGCGGTGCGGCACATAAGACGCTGGAATCGCGTCGATGCCGGGAGTAGCCGGGGCAGGGACCGCTGTCTGTGCCTGCGCGATGGACGCGAGGAGCGACAGGACTACGAATGTGCGTTTCATAAATAAAATAAATGGCTTATAATTGAATAACACGTGAACGATAAATCTGGCGACTTTTGGGTGTGTAGTCATGCGGTTGCCTGGCACTATCTAAATATAAAATAGATACTTAAAATATAATAATGGGTTCTAGTTCACCGGCAATCGTACTAGGCGGTATCCGCCACACCACTGCCAACGCACTGCTGAGGGCCGCCGTTGCCCTCGGCAGACTCGACGGCGTGGCGCGACTGTCACCGCCGAGCCTCCAACGTCTGCTCTCGTTGCGCTGCGCGGTGATTCCGAACGGCGGCGGCCCCGATGGAATGATGGCCCTCCTGCGCGCGGACCGCGAGGGGGAGCCGGAACTGGTGGCGTTCGCCGACGCGCTCTGCGAGCCGATGGCGACCACGGCCGAGCAAGAGTCCATCACCGCGGCTGCCGAAGGACTGTTGCCTGCGCTGCTCGCGGCACGGGAAGCGATGCGAGACGGTGCCGGGGTACCCGACGCATCGCTCGCGTTCAGCCGGCAGTTGTGGCGCGACGGCACGCTCGGTGGGCCATGGCTCGCGCTGCCCTTCGCGGACGCCGGCGCGCCGGACGCGTACGGAGACCCGCAGACGTGGCTCGACGCGGTGAGTGCCGCCGTCGCGCGCGAGAGCGAGGCGGCGGCGCGCGGCCTGGAGCGCGCGCGCGAACGGCTCAACGGGGACGAGACGAAGATCCGAGCGCTCGGTCGCGCGGCGCACTCGGCGCTCGACCTCTTTCGGTTGCTGGCCGAGCGGCTGATCGTCTCGATCGGCGACGTGGCGCCGGGACTCGGCCAGACCGTGCCGACGACGGGCTCGGCGATGGCGCGGCTCGAGCGACTCGGTGTGGCGCGCGAGGTGACTGGGAGGGCGCGAGACCGTCGTTTCGCGTACCGGGCGCTGGTGAACGGGATGGGGCCGTAGCGGTCGCGGTCGAGCCGGCTGGACCGTTCGGTGACTCGAGCAGGGTGAAACGTCGAACGCGGGGTGCAGCCCGGCCTGGCGCTACGAGTGCGCCGTCTGTGCCGCCGCGTGTTCGAGCATCGCGACGACTTCTTCCGCCGTGCTTCTGCCGCGGTCGTGGGCATACCAGCGGCGCTTGGCCTTCACGAGTTCGTCCTTGGGCAGGGACGCGCCTTCGGCATCGAGGAACTGTTGCAGCGCCTGCGGGCGCGAGCTCCACATGCCGCGCTCCTCGAACTGCTCGTCGTACGCGATCACGGCGGGGATGGCGCGCTTGCCCGTCGTCGAGAGATGCGCGTCCATGAGGTCGAGGTTCGCGTCGCGGTCGAGGACGCGCAGGTCCACGTTCGATGCGCGCGCGGCGAGTGCGTCGAGCACGGGGACGATGCTGAGCGAATCGAGGCACCAATCTGCGGAGAGGACGAGCAGGTGCCAGCGACCGCCAAGTTGTTCGGTGCGCCGCACGATATCGTCGTCCACCGCGGCGCGTGCGCGGATGCTGGACCAGAGTTCGACGTTCTTCTCCGCGGCGGCGAGCATCTGCGCAAAGGTCGGGGCGGCTTCGAATCGGTCTTTCATGGGTCGGTCTTCCAGGTGGCAGTCGTGCGTCGGCGCGCGAGGCGCGGGGCGATACGGGAAGTATCCGCGGCCCGGGCGTCGTGCGCTGTCAGTATATTACCATATTACCATAAGGGAATCCAGTACAGGGGACGTTCACGCGTGCTCATATGTGACGCGCGCGGGCCGAGGGTCGTGTATGGAATGCCATGCGCCTTCCCGCGATCCTTATCCCGTTGCTCGCCCTCACGACGGCCTGCGCGCCCGCGTTGCGGCCGCTGCCGCCGATGGCGCCGCTGCCGGAACCGCCCGCCGAATCACCCGAACCGATGGACGTGCGTCTCGCGCGCCCGGTGGAGCTGCTCGCGCCGGAACTGCTCGCGCTCCGTGAGCGCGGGCTGCTGGTGCCGGTCGAGGGCGTGTCGGCCGACCGGATCACGGACACGTTCAGCGACCCGCGCGACGGGCAGCGCGTGCACAACGCCGTCGACATCCTCGCCAAGCGCGGCACCGCGGTGCTCGCGGCGGACGACGGCGTGATCCTGCGCGTGGGAAAGAACACGCTCGGCGGGAACGTCGTGTGGGCGTCGGACGCCACGCGCACGTTCGCGTACTATTACGCGCATCTCGACGCGTGGGCGCACGGCCTGAAGGAAGGGCAATCGGTGTCGCGCGGCGACGTGATCGGCTACGTTGGCACCACGGGCAACGCCCCGAAGAATGTGCCCCATCTGCATTTTCAGCTGTTGCGCATGACCGACGCGCGCCGGTTCACCGACGGTCCGCCGATCAATCCGCTCCCGTACTTCGCCCTCTCGCCCAACGCCACTCGATGACCGCCATGACGGGAAAGGAGCGCGCCCTCCTGCGCGCCGACTGCAATGCCCTGAAGGCCACCGTGCACGTGGGCGCGCAGGGACTCTCCGGCTCGCTCTTCCGCTCGCTCGACGACACGCTGCGCACCCACGAACTGGTGAAGGTGCAGATCGGCAAGCCGGTGGAAGGGTCGGCGCGCGACCTGGCCAACCAGCTCGCGGCGAAGGTCGGTGCCGAGGTGATCCAGGTGATCGGGAAGACGTGCACGGTGTACCGGCACAATCCGGATATCGAGCGCAAGTACGGCGACCTGCCGCCCTGGAAGCGGTAACGGCACGCGGACCCGCCGCGCGCGCGAGCTGACGTGATGGCTCCGCTGAACACGCTCAGCGCACGACTCGCGGCATATCACGCCGGCCGCGACCCGGAACTGGTCGCGCGCAAGTACGCGGCGATGGCGGCGAGCCCCTTCGCGTTCTATCGCGGCAGTTGCCAGCTGTTCTTCGACGCGTGGCCCGCGCATCACGCCCTCGATCGCACGCCCGCCGTGTGGGGGTGCGGTGACCTGCACTTCGAGAACTTCGGCAGCTACAAGAGTGACAACCGGCTCGTCTACTTCGACCTGAACGATTTCGACGAGGCCGCGCTCGTGCCGGCGGCGTGGGAAGTGACGCGGTTCGCGGCGAGCGTCCTGGTGGGCGCGGCGGCGATCGGCGTGAGCGGCGCCGACGCGGTGCGGCTCGCGAACTCGTATCTCGACGCGTACGCGGCCGCGCTCGCGACGGGGAAAGCGCGCTGGGTGGAACGTGAGACGGCCACCGGACGAACCCGTGCGCTGCTCGACGCGGTACGCGCCCGCAAGCGGCGCAAGTTGCTCGGCCGCCGCACCACGGGGAGCGGGCAACGGCGGCGACTGCTCATCGACGGGGTGAAGACCCTGCCCGCGACCCGCGCTCAGGGGGCGTTGGTGCGACGGCTGCTCCGTGACGCGGCACGGGCGCTCGGCGAGCCACAGTTCTTTCGCGTGCTGGACGTGGCGCGGCGCGTTGCCGGCACGGGAAGTCTGGGCCTCACGCGCTGGGTGGTGCTCGTCGCGGGGCGTGGCGGCGCCGACGGGCAGTACCTGCTCGACCTCAAGGAAGCCCGCCCGTCGGCGCCGGCGTCGCGTTCGCCGTATAGGCAGCCCACGTGGCCGAACCAGGCTGCGCGCATCGCCGCAGTACAGCAGCGCGTGCAGGTCGTGGCGCCGGCGCTGCTCCACGCGCTGCGGAACGGCACGGGATCGTTCGTGCTGCGCGAACTGCAGCCGACGGCCGACCGCCTGCAGCTCGAGGAATGGCGCGGCGACCTCGCCGATCTCGGTGGCGCCATGACGACGATGGCGGAACTCACGGCGTGGGGGCAGCTGCGCGCGAGCGGGCGCGACGGGTCGGCGATGGCGGATTCATTGATCGCGTTCGCGCAGTCGCGCGGGTGGCGGCGTGCGGCGCTGATGATGGCAAAGCGGGTGGCGGCGATGACGATGCGGGAGTGGCGAGCGTTCGGCGACGCGCGGCACGCCGCCGGCATCACCTCGCGGGAGCGCCGGCCGCGCTGACCGAGCCGGTGGAGGCTAGCGCGGCAGTTCGCCCTGCAGAATGCTCGAGAGGACGTCGGTGTCGATGTTGCCGCCGCTGACGATCCCCACCACGCGCCGCACACCACACAGCGCCTCGGCGTTCGCCCCGCGCACGGCGCCCGACCGCAACGTGAGCGCCGCGGCGAGTGGCGACGCGCCCGCGCCCTCCGCGACGACGCGCCCGCGCTGCGCGAGCGCCTTCACCGCCGCCGCCACCTGCGCGACACTCACCACGACCGTGCCCGCGAGAAGGGTCTGCACGAGCGGCCACATCTCGTCGGACACGCGATCGCTGCCCATGCCGTCGATGAACGTTCGCGTGCGCGTGACTGTGGTGGGTTCGCCGGCGGCGAACGTCGCGGTGAGCGGCGCTGCGGTGTCGACCTCGACGGCGTAGACCTTCGTGCGCGGACTCACGGCCCGCAGCGCCGCGGCGATCCCGCAGGCGAGTCCACCGCCGCCGTAGGGGACGAGCACCGCGTCGACATCGTCGCCGAGTTCTTCGAAGATCTCGAGACCGATCGTGCCGTTGCCGGCCATCACGTGCGTGTCGGCGAACGGGTGTACGAAGTAGCCGTCCAGTCCGGGGTACCGGCGGTCGAGAAGCGTCTGCCACCACTCGGCGAACGGCACTTTGTGCACTTCGCCGCCGAGCCGTTCGATGGCGTCGGTCTTCGCGCGCGGCGCGTGCTCGGGAGCGACCACCCGACAGCGCACGCCGAGCTCCCGTGCGCACCACGCGACGCCCTGCGCCATGTTGCCGGCGCTGGCGGTGATGACGCCGTTCGCCAGGGCGGCGCGGTCGGCGGCCATCATCGCGTTGGCGGCGCCGCGGATCTTGAAGGCGCCGATGGGCTGGAGGTTCTCGAGCTTGAGCCAGAGTTCGGGGACGTCGCCATCGACGTCGGCGCGCACGAGCGGTGTGCGGCGCGCGATGTGGGCGATGCGCAGGCGCGCGGCCTCGATGTCGCCGAGTGAGGGCGCGTTCACGGTCGCGGCCTGCACGCGAGGGAGCGCGTCATCGCAGGGTGAGTCGCTCGGGGTTCTCCACGGTGCGGTCGCCACCCGCAGAGCCGGTGTTCAGCGTGCCCGCGGGCTCGAAGAGCAGCACCCATACCTCCGTGGCGGCGTTGGGGCGATGCTCCACGCCGCGCGGCACGATGAGGAACTCCCCCTCGGCCAATGCCACGCGCCGGTCGCGGAACTCCATCGTGAAGGCCCCGCGCACCACGAGGAACAGTTCGTCCTCGTGATCGTGCTGATGCCACACGAACGGTCCCTCGAACTTCACGAGCTTCACGTGCTGCCCGTTCAGTTCGCCGACGATCTTCGGGTTCCAGTGGTCGCTGAAGCGGGCGAAGGCGTCGGCGAGTGCGACCTTCTCGGGCGAGCTCATGGCGCGGCGAGCGCGCCGAGCACGCGCCAGGGCGTGAGCGGGATCTCGCGTACGACGGCACCGATGGCGTCGGCAACGGCCGCAGCGATGGCCGGCGCGGTGGGGATGACCGGCGGTTCGGCGATGCCGCGGGCGCCGGTGTGGTTCGCCGTGCTGTCGGCGCCGTCGGCCCAGAGGATGGTCATCTCCGGGACATCCGCCATCGTCGGGATCTTGTAGTCGTGCATCGACGTATTGAGCGCCACGCCGAAGCGCGCGTCCACGATGCGCTCTTCGAAGAGCGCGTAGCCCATCCCCTGCAGGATGCCACCCTGCATCTGGCTCTCGGCGAGCGCGGGATTGATGATGCGTCCCGCATCGTGCGCGGCGACGATGCGCAGCACGCGCACCACGCCGGTGTCGAGATCGACTTCGACCTCCGCCATCTGCACGCCGAACGTGTTGATGGCGACGCCCGCGGGATTGGGACCGCGCGATCCCTTCCCCTGGATCATGACGTTCCCGAGCTTGCCGGTGACCTCGGCGAACGTCATCGAGCGGTCGGTGTCGCGTACGACGATGCGTGAGTCGCGCGACTCGAGTGTGTCCGGCGTGGTGCCGAGCATCGCGGCGGCGGCATCGAACAGCTGTCGTCGGGCATCCTCGGCCGCCATGCGCACCGCGGGGCCCACGCTCGCCGTGGTCATGGAGCCCCACGAATTGCCGGCATAGGGGAGCGATTGCGTGTCGCCGATCACCGCACGCACGTGCGCGATGTTCGCGCCCAGCGCTTCGGCGGCGATCTGCGAGAGCACGGTGCGGCTGCCGGTGCCGAGGTCCTGCGTGCCGGCGAGGACGTCGATGCTGGCGTCGTTGTTGATTCTTACGTTCGCGTAGCTGGGGGGGCCGCCGCCGGTGGGCCACACCTGGCACGCAAGGCCTCGCCCGAGGGCAGTGCGAGTGGGAGTACTGCTACTGCGGGTTAACGGTTGACGGTTAACCGTTAACGGTGAACCGTCAACAGCTGGTGGCCATCCGAAAGCCGATGCTGCTTTCTCGTAGCATTCCAACAGGGCGTTGCCGCTGTAGGGGCGGCCCTGGCGGGGGTCCTTCTTGGCGAAGTTCTTCTTCCGCAGTGCGAGCGGATCGAGGGTCAACTCGCGCGCGAGCTCGTTCATCGCGCTCTCGAGTCCGAACGCGCCCTCCACATATCCCGGCCCGCGGAAGGCCTGCATGCCGCTCGTGTTCACGTACGCGAAACGTTCTTCGCTGCGCACGTTGGGGCACGCGTACATCTCGTGATAGATCTGCGCGGGGCCGCCCTCCCAGCCGCTGATGCCGAGCGGGACGTCGGCGGAGAGGCGGATCGCCGTGAGGGTGCCGTTCTTCTTCGCGCCGAGGGTGACGCGCTGCACGGTGGCCGGGCGGTTGCCGCTGTCGAGCTGCTCGGCTTCGCGGTCATTGAGGCAGCGCACGGCGCGTGCGGTGCGGCGGGCGAGGAGCGCGGCGACGTACGTGTGCGCGCCGGCGCCGTTCTTCGCGCCGAAACCGCCGCCCATGTAGTCCTTGATGACGCGCACGTTCGATTGCGGCACATCGAGCGCGCGCGCCACATCGGCGCGCACGCGGAAGATGCCCTGTGTGCTCTCCCACACGGTGAGGCGGTCGCCGTCCCATTCGCAGGCGGCGCCGTGCGGCTCGAGCGCCGTGTGCAGCTGTACCGGCGTGCGATATTCGCGCGTGATGACGACGTCGGCGGCCTGCAGTCCGGCGTCGACGTCGCCGCGCGCGATGACGAGCGGCGAGACGGCGGGGGTGTTGCCGGCGGGGCGCACGCTGGGCGCGTCGGGCGCGACGGCGTCGGCGAAGGTCACCGCGAAGGGCAGGGTGTCGTATTCCACGACGATCGCGTGCGCGGCGGCGCGTGCTTCGCGGAGCGTGGTCGCGCAGACGGCAGCCACGGGCTGGCCTGCGTACGTGATGTCGCGATGGAAGAGCCGCGTCTTCGCCGGGGCATCGCCCGGGCCGAGGATATCGAACACGCCGGGCATCGCGCGCGCGGCGGCGGCGTCGAACGTGCGGACGGCGCCCCGGGGCACGGTGGAGCGCAGGATGTACGCATGCAGCATCCCGGGGCGTTCGATGTCGGCGGTGTACCGAGCCCGGCCGGTGACTTTCTCGGCGGCGTCCATGCGAGGCACGTTGGTGCCGACGATGTGAAGCGACGCCTGATCGGTCCAGGGCGCCGGCTCGAACGCCGGGACTTCGACGATGCGCGTCTCCGTGCGTCCCTCGACTTCGACCACCGTCGGGACGAATCCGCCGGCTTTCGGTTTACGCGCCACGGATCGTCTCCTCCGCAGTGCCTGACTCGGTGCCCGCGGCGGCGCGGATCGCCGTGACGATCTTCGGATACGTGCCGCAGCGGCAGAGGTTGCCGCTCATCGCCGCGCGGATCTCCTCTTCTGTGGGGGATGCGTTGCGGTCGAGGAGGGCCTGTGCGGCGACGAGCTGTCCCGGCGTGCAATAGCCGCACTGCGCGGCGTCGTGCGCGATGAAGGCCTGTTGGAGCGGGCTGAGCGTGCCGGGCGGGGCGAGTCCCTCGACCGTGCGCACCGCGGCGCCATCGCACGCCACGGCGAGCGTGAGACACGAGTAGACGGTGGCGTCGTCGAGCTGCACCGTACACGCCCCGCACTCCCCGCGATCGCAGGTGAGTTTGGTGCCGGTCAGGGCGAGTCGTTCGCGGAGGAGTTCGAGCAGCGTTTCGTCGTCGCGCACGGTGACATCGTGCACGCGACCGTTCACGGTGAGTCGCATGCAGAGGAAATAGCCGCCTCGCCCGTGACGTGTCAAAGGGCACGGGCGTCTTGTTGGCGCGGGAGTGACGCGGTAATTTCATCCGGAACGCGACGCCGCCCGCCAACACGAGGAACTCCGATGCCGTACGTCATCACCGAAGCCTGCAAGGACACCAAGGACCGTTCCTGCGTGGACGTCTGTCCCGTCGACTGCATCTACGAAGGCCCGGACATGCTGTACATCCAGCCCGATGAGTGCATCGACTGCGGCGCGTGCGAGCCGGAGTGCCCGGTGACGGCGATCTTCCCTGAGGAAGACGTGCCCGCGAACCTGAAGCAGTTCGTGCAGATCAACCGTGACGTGTTCAAGGGTGCGAACCCGCCGGGGCGGCCGACGCGATAGGTTCTTGCGAGGTTTGTGGAGCGGGCCGGGATACAGATCCCGGCCCGCTTTCTTTTACTACCACCGCAGTAGACGGTACACGGTAGACCGTGGACCGTTGACGTGACCAGCGCGCCAGGGAGGCCATAAGTAGTTGTACGTGAACGGTTTACTGTCTACCGTGTACCGTCTACTCGCCGTAGTCGTTCCCCAGCTAGATTGCTCTCATACCCTCGAACCACTCTCCGTGCCCGCTTCGCGCGCTGATTCCCCGAAAGTCGCTTACCTCGATTCCGATGCCGCCCTCACGAGGGCGCTCGAGGGGATCTCGCACGCGAAGGAACTCGCCATCGACACCGAGGGCGCCAGTTTCCACCGATTCATCGACCGCATCTACCTGATCCAGCTGTCGACGCGCGACACGCACATGATCGTCGATCCGCTGCCGATCGCGGCGCCGGCAGGGCTGGGGCGGTTGCTCGAGGATCCGACGGTGCAGGTGGTGTTCCACGACGCCGATTACGACCTGCGTTTGCTGCATCAGGATTACGGCTGGCACATCACGAACATCTTCGACACGCGCATCGCCGCGCAGCTGCTCGGCCTCACGGCCTTCGGGCTCGCGGCGCTACTCGAGCGGTTCTTCGAGGTGAAACTCGACAAGAAGCACCAGCGCGCCGACTGGTCGATGCGGCCGCTGACGCAGGGGATGCTCGACTACGCCGCGCAGGACACGATCCATCTGCTCGGACTGCGCGACCTGTTGCGGCGCGATCTCGAGAAGAAGGGGCGCTGGGCGTGGGCGCAGGAGGAGTTCCAGCGTCTCGAGGGGACGCGGTGGCAGCCGGAGGAGCCGAACACCGCGTTCCTCCGCATGAAGGGTGCGCGCGACCTCACGCGTCGTGAACTCGCGCTGCTGCGTGAGCTCGTGGCGTGGCGCGACGCGGTGGCGCTGCAGATCGACCGCAGCACGTTCCGCGTGATCGGCAACGAGGTGCTGCTCGAGATCGCGCACACGGCGCCGTCCACGCCCGAGGCGCTCGGCGCCATCAAGGGGATGCCGCGCGGCATCCTGGAGCGTGCCGGGCGTGACGTACTCGCCGCGGTGCAGCGCGGACTCGACGTGCCCGAGGCGCAGTTGCCGAAGTTCCCGCGGTCGGCGCGGTGGGATCGCGATCCGGATTTTGACACGAAAGTGGGCGCGCTCAAGTCGGTGCGCGACGACGCGGCCAAACGACTCGAACTCGATCCGGGCGTGCTGTGTTCGCGCGAGAAAATGGAAGCAGTCGCGCGCCTGCTCCCGGAGACGGTCGACGCGCTGACGGAACTGCCCGACCTGCGTCGCTGGCAGATCGCCGAGTTGGGCGAGGGGTTCGTGCAGGCGCTCACGCAGTTCCGGAAGAAGCGCGGCGCTGTCCCGACCGCGACGCCGACCGATGCGGTGCCGGTCGTGGGTGCCGCCGCGGACGAGTCGCCGTACCGCGAATAGCGGTCGCGCCGCACGGCGCGAGGGACGAACAGTCGGTGAGGCGAACGGACGACGAGTGACGGCGCGAGACGGCGCGTCAGAACCCGAGGTAGGCGCGCACTCGGGGTTCGATGCGGTCCGGCGTCCACATGGGAGTCCAGACGAGGTGCATCATCACTTCGCCGACCCCGTCCATCGTCTTCACGTGGTCCTCAGCGTCTTTCATGATCTCGGGGCCCGACGGGCACCCCGGCGAGGTCAGTGACATGTCGATATCGACGTTCGTGCCATCCACGCGGATGTCGTAGACGAGGCCGAGGTCGACGATGTTGAGGTTGAGCTCGGGATCCTTGACGCGCCGCAGGGTGAGCTTCACCAGGTCGGGCGTGATGCCCGACGGTGAAGTCGCGGGTGCCGACGCATCGGGCGCGTCGGCGGAGGGAAGATCGTCGGGAGTCACGTCAGGGGCGCTCAAGGTCACGCAAATCTAACCGGCCGCACGCGGAGGATGTTCCCTGCGCTCAGCCGTTGTCTTTGGCGGCGGCCTTCTTGTGCGCGGCGAGGGTGGCGGCCGTCTTCTTTCCGGCCGGCTTCTTGACGGCGGCGCTCTTGGTCGCGGTGCTCTTCGGGGAGGCCTTCGATGCGGCCGCCTTCGTGACCGACTTCGAGGCGCCACCGGACGGCGCGCGCTTGGTCTCGGACTTCTCGGCGGCCACCTTGGACGCGCTCTTGCCGCTGCCGCTGCGGCGCGCCTTTTCCTTTCGCACCGGTCGGTTCCAGCCCACGGCGCGGTCGGCGCGGAACGAGTCAGGCATCTCGGTGACGGCGAGGCTTTCGTCGGTCACGGCGAGCGCGGCGGCGTCGGCGAGGTCGGCGCGCACATCGGCGATGACCTTGGCGGGCCGGCGGGCCCTCGCGGCGTGCACGCGGTTGGTGAGCAGGATGACGAACATCTCACGCTCGGGGTCGATCCACATCGACGTGCCGGTGAACCCGGTGTGCCCGAAGGTGTTCTCGCCGAGGTACGTGCCCGCGCCGTGCTGGCCCTCGCCTACTTCCCAGCCGAGGGCTCGGCTGCCCGCGGCGCGCGCCGTGAAGAGTCTGATGGTGGAGTCCGCGATGATGCGGTTGCCGTCGTAGATGCCGCCGTTGAGCATCATCTGCGCGAACACGGAGAGATCGCTGGCGGTGCCGAAGAGGCCGGCGTGCCCCGCGACGCCGCCGAGCGTCCATGCGTTCTCGTCGTGCACTTCGCCGCGCAGGGGGTATCCGCGTGGCGGCGTGACTTCGGTGGGGGCGATGCGATAGACGAGCGAGTCGGCCGGCAGGAAGCCGGTGTCGGTCATGCCGAGCGGGCCGAAGACGCGTTTCTGCAAGAAGGAATCGAGTCGTTCACCGGCGGCCGATTCGACGACCATGCCGAGGATGTCGGCGCCGAGATCGGAATAGACGAAGCCGGTGCCCGGGCGGTATTCGAGCGGCGTCTCGAGCACCATCTGTCGCGCTTCCTCGGGCGAATGCGCATGGCGCCAAAGGTCGCGGCCGGCGGGGAGCCCGCCGCGGTGCATGAGGAGCTGGCGGACCGTGACCTCGTCCTTCATGCCGCCGTTGAAGCCGGGCACGTAGTGCGTGACTTTCTGGTCGAGGACGAGCTTGCCTTCGTCGAAGAGCACCATCGCGGCCGTGGTCGTTCCGATGACCTTGGTGAGCGACGCGAGATCGTAGATGGTGCGGTCGGGGAGGACGAGCGGGCTGTCCTTGGTCCAGCCGAGGCGTCCGAACCCTCTGGAGACGACGGTGGCGCCCTTGCGGCCGACGATCACGGAGGCGCCGGGGAAGCCGCCGGCGGTGATCCCGCGCTGGACGACGCGGTCGATGGTCGCGAGCCGTTCCGCCGACATTCCCACCGACTTCGGCGCTTTCGCGGGGAGCCCGTTGGTGTGACCGGGGTGTCCTCCGACCACGGCAGCAGCGAGAAGCGTCAGGAGCACGGGGTGTCTGGAATGGGGGAGCGGGCGGCCAAACGAACGCTGGCCGGACGTGCGGTACGGCGCGTCCGGGGGTAACGGCTACGATATAAGGATCGGCAAGAGTTAGGGAATCTTGTCGTTACTGTCAAGACGAGCATTAATAGTGGGGGTAACTGCGAGGGGGAGGGGAAGGGGGAGGGGGAGGGGAAGGGGGGGTAGGGGGAGGGCCGGGGGCTGGGGCCGGGGGCTGGGCTCCGGGCCAAGACCCCAGTTCACGCGAAGTGTCCCTACCCTCGGCCCTCGGCTCGCCCCCTTCGCGTCCGCCCGCCCGATCAGGGAGCCGGGCAGGGGAGGGATGCTCGCCCGCCCCTGAAGGAGCCCCCTCCCCCCTCCCCCTTTCCCTCCCCCTCCCCCTGATCAGTAAACCTTCAACGGAACGACAGTGACAGATTAGGCAGATTCCGATGCTCACCCCCACAGATCAAATCACCATCCGTCGCGCCGTACACGGCGATGAGAGTGCGCTGCGCGCCATCTGGACGCAGCACGCGCCGCGCATCGACGCGTTGGTGAGACGGTTGGTGGGAGATCCCGACCAGGCGGCCGACGTGGCGCAGGAAGTCTGGATCCAGATCTTCCGCGCGCTCCCCACCTACCGGGGCGACTCGCAGTTCTCCACCTGGGCGCACCGGATCGCGGTCAATCGCACGCTGAAC
>CAIRBD010000551.1 GCA_903876745.1 uncultured Gemmatimonadota bacterium | reverse complement strand
TCGCGCCGGCCATCGATGCGCTGGAGGGCTACCCGCACCAGGTGCTCGACGACGACGAAGTCGTGAAGCTCGTGCGCGGCATCGACGTCGAGGCGCGCGTGGACGGCGCGTTCGCCGCGCTCCTCGACCCGCGCGCCGCCACCAGCGCGGCCCAGTTCGTCGCCTTCGGCGAACGCCGCCCCTCCGAGCGCGGCGATCGCTTCCAGCCGCGCGTCGTGATGCGCGAACCCGCCCCCTCGCCGGCGCCGCTTCCTGCGCCGGAGCAGGAACCCGACGCATGAGGGACTGGCGCGCGGCGAGCGGGCTTCCGCCGGATGTCCCCGGAACGGTCCTCACCATCGGCACGTTCGACGGCGTGCATCGCGGGCACCGACTCGTGCTCGACCTGCTCGCCGCCCGCGCGCGGGAAAGCGGGTTGCGCAGCGTCCTCGTCACCTTCGACCCGCACCCGCTCGACGTCGTCAATGCCGCCGCCGCGCCGCTCCTGCTCACGACGGCCGAGGAGAAGAGCGAAGTGCTCGTCGAGAGTCGGCTCGATTACGCCGTGGTCTATCCGTTCACGCGCACGCTCGCGAGCTACGACGCCGCGCAGTTCGTCGATGAAGTGCTGCTGCGCCGGCTGGGGATGCGCGAACTGCTCGTCGGCTACGACCACGGCTTCGGTCGCGGCCGCTCCGGCGATGCCGACGTGCTGCGCGACCTGGGCCGCTCGCGCGGATTCGCCGTGACCGTCGTCCCGGCCGTACAGGGACGCGACGGCCGTCCCATCTCGTCCACCGCGGTCCGCCGCGCCGTGGCCGGCGGCGACCTCGCCAAGGCGGCCGACGGATTGGCCCGCCCATACTCCGTGAGTGGCGTTGTCGTGCCCGGCGCGGGGCGGGGGAGAGGGATCGGGTTCCGCACCATCAATGTGCCGCCGCCGTCGCCGCGCAAACTGCTCCCTCCCGAGGGGGTGTACGCCGTGCGGGTCCAGACCCCGTCCGGGCCGTTCGCCGGGATGCTCAACCTCGGGCCGCGCCCCACGTTCAACGAGACCACGACGACGCTCGAGGCCCACCTCTTCGACGCCGATGGCGACTGGTACGGACAACGGGTGCGGATCGACTTCGTCGGCCGCCTCCGCGAGGTGCAGCGCTTCGCCGACGGAGCCGCGCTCGCCGCCCAGTTGCGCGTGGACGAGCAGCAGGCGAGGGCCCTGGTCGCCAGGATGCGGGCGGGGCTCTAACCCAACCCTTTGCTGGAGGCCAACATCGCTTGACCGTCCTCTGTACGTCGGCTACTGTTTAAGGCTCTCACAAAACCTGTTCCCTCACCACCTTTCCGGCTTCGGAATGTCGAACCTGAAGTACAGGCTGCTCGCGATCGTGGCGCTGGTGCTCGCGTCTGCGTGGGCCCTGTTCCCTCGGAATGTCGTCGAGCGCGTCAAGCGCGAAGGCGGCTTCGGTTATGACACCGTCAAGAAGGTCCCGCTCAAGCTCGGGCTCGACCTGCGCGGCGGCATGCACTTGACGCTCGAGATCGACGAGTCCAAGGGGACCGTCGCCAACAAGAGCGAGGCGCTCGATCGCGCGCTCAAGGTCGTCCGCACGCGCATCGACCAGTTCGGCGTGTCCGAACCGGTCGTGCAGAAGGTCGGCACGGATCGGATCATCGTCGAGCTTCCCGGCATCGACGACCAGAACCGCGCCACCGACATCGTGCAGAAGGCGGCCTTCCTCCAGTTCCAGATCACCGACAAGACGGGCGCGCTCGAAAAAGCGACGCCGCGTCTCGATGGGATCATCAAGGAGCGGAAACTCGGCGCCAAGGCGGCTCCCGACGTGCGCGGCGATTCCGGCAAGAAGGCGAGTGAGATCAAGTCGCTCTTCGCCGGCGCCGCTACCGACTCGGCCAAGAAGGCCGCGGCCGATAGCGGAGCCACCGCGTCCAACGGACCGTTCGCGCGACTCGTGAATCCGGGCTCGATGCCCGGCATGTACGTCGTCGCCACCGCCGATCAGGCCGAGATCGAAGTGTATCTCGCCGATTCGGTGGTCGCCGCGGCGCTGCCCCCGGGCAAGGTGCTCCGGTGGGGTGTCGACTCGATCAGTGCCGGCACGCGCTGGATGCGCCCGCTCTACGTGCTCGACGCCCGCCCCATCATCACCGGCGACGTGCTCACCGACGCCAAGCCGAACTCGGTGCCCATCGAAGGCACCGTCGTCGAGTTCCAGCTGAGCAACGAAGGCGGACGCAAGTTCAAGAACGAGACCGCCAAGCACGTGAACGACTACATGGCCATCGTGCTCGACGACCGCGTGATGAGCGCGCCCGTCATCAAGAGCGCCATCGGCACGCGCGGCCAGATCACGCTCGGCGGCGGCGACTTGCAGGCGGCGCAGGATCTCGCGCTCGTGCTGCGCGCCGGCGCGCTGCCGGCGCCGCTCAAGGTCGCCGAAGTGCGCAACATCGGCGCCAGTCTCGGCCAAGACTCGATCAACAAGGGCATCCTCGCCGGCGTCATCGCGATCCTGCTCGTCGTCGTCATCATGCTCGTGTACTACCGCTTCTCCGGCATGCTCGCCGTCGCGGCGCTCATGCTGTACGTGCTCTTCACGCTGGCCGCGCTGGCCGGCTTCGGCGCCGTGCTCACCCTGCCCGGACTCGCGGGCTTCGTGCTCTCGATCGGCATCGCGGTGGACGCCAACGTGCTGATCTTCGAGCGCATCCGTGAGGAACTCGTGCATGGCAAGGCGGTGCGCACGGCCATCGACGAGGGCTTCCGTCACGCCATGAGCGCCATCATCGACTCCAACGTGTCGACGGCGCTCACCGCCGCCGTGCTCTACCAGTACGGCACCGGCCCCGTGAAGGGCTTCGCGGTCACCCTCCTCGCCGGCATCGCGGCTTCGATGGTCTCCTCGATCTTCGTCGTCCGCACCTTCTTCCTGCTTTGGCTGAGCCGCAACCGTTCCGCCGAGGCGTTGAGCATCTGATGCTGCGCATCCTCCACGACACCAAATACGATTTCATCCGCTGGTGGAAGACGGCGGCGATTCTCACCATCGCCTTCATCCTCCTCGGCCTCGGCTCGCTGGCCATCAAGGGCGGATTCGATTACAGCATCGAGTTCACCGGCGGCACGCTGATGCAGCTCACGTTCAAAGCCGCGCCCGACGTCGCCAAGCTGCGCGCCGCGCTCGACGCTGCGAACGTGCACAACGCCGAGATCACGCAGTTCGGTGACGTCACCTCCTACACCGTGCGCGCGCAGAGCGATTCCGCGAGCGGCGGCGCCGAGGCCGTCAGCCGGCGCGTCACCGCGGTCCTCGAGGGCGCCGTCGGCAAGGGGGCCTTCACGGTGGAACGCACCGAGGCCGTCGGTCCGCGCGTCGGCGAGGAACTGCGGCGCGGCGCCATCTTCGCCATCCTCTTCTCGTTCGGCATCACGCTGCTCTACCTGGCGTGGCGCTTCGAGTGGCGGTTCGGCATCGCCGCCGTCATCGCCACGGCGCACGATATCCTGACGACGATCGCGTTCATGAAGTTGCTGCACCTCGAGGTCTCGCTCACCGTCGTCGCCGCGCTCCTCACCGTGCTCGGCTACTCGCTGAACGACACGATCATCATCTTCGACCGTGTCCGCGAGAACCTCCGCAAGAACCGCAAGGAACCGCTGTACGACACGCTCAACCGGTCGGTCAACGAGACCCTGCCGCGTTCGGTGCTGACGCACGCCACCGTGTTCGCGTCCACGCTCGCGCTGCTGTTCTTCGCCGGCGAGGTCATCCGTCCGTTCGCGTGGGTGATGGCGTTCGGCGTGTTCACCGGCACGTTCAGCTCCATCTACGTCGCGTCGCCGATCCTGCTTTGGATCGAGCACAAGTACCCGCGCGCCGTCGAAGGGCGGGGCGCCCGCAAGTAAGGAACCGCCCGCTCGGTCAGGCGTTCAGGACGGGGGAATGGCGCGCTGCCGTTCCCCCGTGTCCTTTCCCGGAATCGTGATGCTGCGCTTCGTCGACTCCCACACGCACCTCGCCGATCCCGCCTTCGCCGACGATCACGGCGCGGTCGTCGAGCGCGCTCGGGCGGCCGGCGCCGTCGCGATGGTCGCCATCGGCGAGTCGCTCGCCGCCGCCGCACGCGCCAGGCCGATCGCCGAGGCGCACCCGGGATTCGTGTTCTGGACTGCCGGCGTGCATCCCCACGATGCCGCCGAGTTCGACCCCGCCCGCGACGTTCCGGCCCTCGAGAAGGCCATGCACGACGGCGCCGTCGCCCTGGGCGAATGCGGCCTCGACTACCACTACGACCATTCGCCGCGCCCGTTGCAGCGCCGCGCCTTCGCCGAACAGCTTGCCCTCGCCGCACGCGCTGGGCGCCCTGTGGTGGTCCATACGCGTGAAGCGGAGGACGATACCGCGGCCATGGTGCGCGAGGCCGGCAGCGCGGGCATACGGGGCGTCCTGCACTGCTTCACCGGCTCGCACGCCCTCGCGAGCGCGGCGCTCGAGGCGGGATGGTACATTTCCTTCAGCGGCATCGTCACGTTCAAGAAGTGGGACGATGACGCCCTGCTGCGACTCGTGCCCGACGATCGCGTGCTGGTCGAATCCGACGCGCCGTACCTCGCGCCCGTGCCGAACCGCGGCAAGCGCAACGAGCCCGCCTGGGTCGCCCACACGGTGGCGCGTGTCGCGGCGGCGCGTGGGGTGGCGCCGGAACGACTCGGCGACCTCATCACCGCCAACGCCATCCGATTCTTCGCCCTTTCCGAGGTGCAGCAATGAGCGTGCGCTATCTCCACACCGCCGACGCCCCCGAGGCCATCGGCCCGTACTCGCAGGCCACCGTCGCCGGCGGCTTCCTCTTCACCGCCGGGCAGATCCCGCTCGACCCCGCCACGATGCAGGTCGTCGAGGGCGACGTCGTCGCGCAAGCCGAGCAGGTCATGAAGAACCTGAACGCCGTGCTCTCCAACGCCGGCGCCTCATGGGGCGAGGTCGTGAAGACGACGATCTTCCTCGTCGACATGGGCGACTTCGCGAAGGTCAACGAGGTCTACACCAAGCACCTCGGCAACTCGCGTCCCGCGCGCTCCACCGTCGCCGTGGCCGCGCTGCCGCGCGGCGTGCGCGTCGAGATCGAGTGCGTCGCGAAGATCGGGTGACCGCGGCATGAGCGCGCCGGTGCTGGCGACGACCATCCGGCTCACCGAGTTCGCACGGTGCGCCGGCTGTGCCGCCAAGATGGGCCCGGGTGATCTCTCCAAAGCGCTCGGGGCGCTCGAGCGGCGCACCGACCCACGCATCCTCGTGGGACGCGAGACGTTCGACGACGCCGGCATCTTCCAGCTCACGCCCGAGCTCGCGCTCGTGCAGACCGTGGATTTCTTCGCCCCCATCGTCGACGACCCGTACGATTTCGGGCGCGTCGCCGCGGCCAACGCGCTCTCCGATGTGTTTGCGATGGGCGGCGAACCCATCACCGCGATGAACATCGTGGGCTTTCCAGTGGG
>CAIRBD010000550.1 GCA_903876745.1 uncultured Gemmatimonadota bacterium | reverse complement strand
GAGCACGGCGGCGCAGGCGGCGAAGATCGCGCAGATCCGCGGGTCGCTGCCGGCCATCCGGCACGTGATCATCTTCGACGGCGGGCCGAAGCCGGAGGGTGTGGACCTCACCATCGACGAACTGCTCGCGCGCGGCACGGCGCTCGACACGCCGGAGCGTGCCGCCGCGTGGCGCGACGAAGCGATGACGGTGCAGCCGAACGACCTGGCGACGATCATCTACACCTCGGGGACGACGGGACTGCCCAAAGGCGTGATGCTCTCGCACGACAACCTGTATTCCAACGTGCTGGCCGGGGCGAGCAAGATCCCGTTCGACGGGCACGACGTGGCACTGAGCTTCCTGCCGCTCTCGCACAGCTTCGAGCGGATGGGCGACTATCTGTTCTGGGCGACGGGGACCTCCATCGCCTACGCCGAATCGATCGACGCGGTGCCGTTCAACCTCACGGAGGTGAAGCCGACCTTCGCGATGAGCGTGCCGCGCGTGTACGAGAAGATGTATGCGCGCGTGCTCGAGAACGCGCTCTCGGGTGGCGCCTTCAAGAAGCGCGTGTTCTTCTGGGCCCGCGCCGTGGCCGACCGCTGGGCCGACGTGAAGCTCGCCGGCGGTACACCGCACGGCCCGCTCGCCTGGCAGTACGCGCTCGCGCAGAAACTCGTGTTCAGTACGCTCAAGGCGCGCACCGGCGGCCGCATGCGCTACTTCGTGAGCGGCGGCGGTCCGCTGGCGCCGGAGATCAACAAGTTCTTCTACGCCGCGGGACTGACGATCCTCGAGGGATACGGGCTGAGCGAGACCTCGCCCGTGATCTCGGTGAACACGCCGGATGCGTTCCGCATCGGCACGGTGGGCAAGTGCGTGGACGGCGTGGAAGTGACGATCGCCGCCGACGGCGAGATCCTCACCCGCGGCCCGCACGTGATGCAGGGGTACTACAAGAACCCGGTGGCGACGGCCGAGACGATCGACGCCGAGGGGTGGCTGCACACGGGCGACATCGGCGTGCTCGAGGACGAGTTCCTGCGCATCACCGACCGCAAGAAGGACATCATCGTGACGGCGGGCGGCAAGAACGTGGCGCCGCAGCCCATCGAGAACGCGGTGAAGACCAACAAATACGTGTCACAGGCGGTGATGATCGGCGACAAACGCAAGTTCTGCGTGATGCTCGTGGTGCCCAACTGGGACACGCTCGAGAAGTGGTGCGCGCGCCGCAGCATCATCTGGACGGAACGCGCGCAGCTGCTGACGACGCCCATCATCCAGGCGAAGATGGAGAAGGAAGTCCGCAAGGGATTCGTGGGACTCGCGCCGTACGAGACACCGAAGAAGATCGCGTTGATCGAGCACGATTTCTCGGTGGAGCGCGGGGAGCTGACGCCGACCCTCAAGGTGAAGCGGCGGGTGATCGACAAGGATTACAAGGAGTTGATCGACTCGTTGTTCGTGGATTCGGGGAAGGATTGACCCGCTGACCCGCTGAACAGCTGAACAGAAGAACCGCGGAAACTCGCGGAGAACGGAGAGGAAACGCGCGGAGACGACGTCGCGCGGCTGGCGTCTCCGCGCTCTTTCCGCGCGTTTCCGCGAGTTTCCGCGGT